>NZ_AQPL01000158.1:0-26760 GCF_000395345.1 Cupriavidus sp. WS
GGGCCGCGCCGGCATGGCGCTGAAGAACCCATTGTAGCCAAGCGCGCCCCGGCCGGACATGCCAAGTACGGAAGAACAATCTTGCGAGGGGCATCATGACAAGACAAGGAGTGGCCGGCGCATGGGCGCGGCTGGCGGGTGGGGGCGCGCGGCGCGCCAGGGCGATGGCCGGCGCGGCGCTGCTGGGCGCGGCGCTGCTGTCCGGCTGCGCCAGCACCGTCACCACGGAAGTGACCGCCTTCCGCCAGGGCAACTGGCAGAACGACCCGCCGCGCACCTACGCCTTCGACCGCGCGCCGGGCCAGGAAGCCCAGCTCGAGGAGCAGACCTACGAGCAGTGGCTGGCGCAGACGCTGTCCGGCGTCGGCTTCGAACAGGTGGCGCGGCCGCAGGCGCGCTACCTGGTCAGCATGGAGTACGACAGCAACCAGCGCCTGATGCGCGTGCAGGAGACCACCTATCCCGATCCGTGGTACGGCGGCCCGTACTGGGGTCCCTACTGGGGACCGTACTACCGCCCGTGGGGCTGGGGCGGCCCGGGCTACTGGCCGCCGGTCACGACCGTGCGCGACGTGCCGGTGACGCTGTCCATGCTGCGCGTGGTCTTCAAGGAGGCGGCCAGCGGCAAGAAGGTCTACCAGGTCAGCGCGTATCACCGCGGCGAGGGCTCGTCGCTGCAGGCGGCCATGCCCTACCTGATCCGCAGCGCCTTCACGCAGTTCCCGGCCGAGAGCGGCCGGCCCCATCGCGTGACCCTGCCGCTGGAGCCGGGCGACAAGTGAGGCGAGGGCATTGCCCCCGCCGCGGTAAAAACTGAATTGCCCGGCGCGGGGCCCGCAAGCCCTGCCCGCGCCGGTGGCGGGGGCTTCGCGCCGCGCCTGCCTGAGCTAGAATGACGGCTCGATTTTTCGGCCCGAAAGGCCGGAGCACGCCGAGAGCAGCGCGGGAGCGGCGGACTCCGGCCGGGCCACTACCCGGACGAGCACAATGAGCAGCAAGACCGGCGGTGATGCACCGCAACATGTCCCCAACAGCCCCGAAGCGCAGTTGCGCCTGGCGGCCCTGGAATATCACCGCAGCCCGACCAGGGGCAAGATCCAGGTAACGGCGACCAAGGCGCTGTCGAACCAGCGCGACCTGTCGCTGGCGTACTCGCCGGGCGTGGCCTACGCCTGCGAGGAAATCGCCAAGGACCCGGCGATGGCCGCCGAATACACCTCGCGCGGCAACCTGGTGGCGGTGATCACCAACGGCACCGCGGTGCTGGGCATGGGCGACATCGGCCCGCTGGCCGGCAAGCCGGTGATGGAAGGCAAGGGCTGCCTGTTCAAGAAGTTCGCCGGCATCGACGTGTTCGACATCGAGCTCGACGCGCGCGACCCGGACAAGATCGTGGAGATCGTGGCCGCGCTGGAGCCCACGCTCGGCGGCGTGAACCTCGAGGACATCAAGGCGCCCGAGTGCTTCTACATCGAGCAGAAGCTGCGCGAGCGCATGAACATCCCGGTCTTCCACGACGACCAGCACGGCACCGCCATCATCTCGACCGCGGCGCTGCTCAACGGCCTCAAGGTGGTGGGCAAGGACATCGCCAAGGTCAAGGTGGCGGTCTCGGGCGCCGGCGCGGCGGCCATCGCCTGCCTGGACACGATGGTGAGCCTGGGCGTGACCCGCACCAACATCACGGTGGTGGACTCGAAGGGCGTGATCTACGTCGGCCGCGACGCCAGCATGGAGCCCAACAAGGCGCGCTACGCGCAGGAAACCGCCGACCGCACGCTGGCCGACATCGTCAACGGCGCCGACGTGTTCCTGGGCTGCTCGACCGCCGGCGTGCTGACCGCCGAGATGGTCAAGACGATGGCCGACAAGCCCATCATCCTGGCGCTGGCCAATCCCGAGCCGGAAATCCGCCCGGAGATCGCCAAGGCCGCGCGCCCGGACTGCATCATCGCCACCGGCCGTTCGGACTACCCGAACCAGGTCAACAACGTGCTGTGCTTCCCGTACATCTTCCGCGGCGCGCTCGATTGCGGCGCCACCAAGATCACGGAAGCGATGAAGCTGGCCTGCGTCAAGGCCATCGCCGAGCTGGCCGAGGCCGAGCTCAACGACGCGGTGGCGGCAGCCTACGGCGGCCAGGAACTGAAGTTCGGTCCCGACTACATCATCCCGACGCCGTTCGACCAGCGCCTGATCGAGAAGATCGCGCCGGCGGTGGCCAAGGCGGCCGAGGAATCCGGCGTGGCCACGCGCCCGATCAAGGACCTGGAAGCCTACCGCCAGCAACTGTCGCAGTACGTCTACCACACCGGCCTCATCATGAAGCCGGTGTTCTCCGCCGCCAAGGCCGCGCCCAAGCGCGTGGTCTACGCCGAGGGCGAGGAAGAGCGCGTGCTGCGCGCGGTGCAGGGCGTGGTCGACGAAGGCCTGGCGCGCCCGATCCTGATCGGCCGCCCGCACGTGATCCAGATGCGCATCGAGAAGGCCGGCCTGCGCCTGAAGCCGGGCGTGGACTTCGAGCTGGTCAACCCGGAAGACGATCCGCGCTACCGCGCCTATCACGAGGCCTACCACGCGCTGCGCGGCCGCGACGGCGTCACGCCCGACATGGCCAAGGTGGCGCTGCGCCGCTCCAACACGCTGATCGGCACCATGCTGATGCACATGGGCGACGCCGACGCGATGCTGTGCGGCACCGTGGGCCGCTTCGAGGCGCACCTGGAGCACGTGCGCGACGTGATCGGCCTGGCGCCGGGCGCCAAGGTGTTCGCGGCGATGAACGCGCTGATGCTGGAAAAGTACACGCTGTTCATCACCGACACCTTCGTCAACGACGACCCGACCGCCGAGGAACTGGCCGCCATCACCCAGCTGGCCGCCGAGGAAATCAAGCGCTTCGGCATCCAGCCGAAGGTGGCGCTGATGTCGCACTCGATGTTCGGTTCGTCGAACCGCCCGTCGGCGCGCAAGATGCGCGCGGCCCACGAGATCCTGGCGCAGGTCGCGCCGCACCTGGAGGTCGAAGGCGAGATGCAGGGCGACGCGGCCCTGGTCGAGGACGTGCGCCGCCACTTCCTGCCGGGCACCCAACTGGCCGGCAGCGCCAACCTGCTGGTCATGCCGACGCTGGACGCGGCCAACATCGCCTTCAACCTGCTCAAGATCACGGGCGGGCAGGGCGTCACGGTCGGCCCGGTCCTGCTGGGCGCGGCCAAGCCGGTGCACATCCTCAACCCGCACGCCACCGCGCGCCGCATCGTCAACATGACGGCCGTGGCCGTGGCCGAGGCCAACTCGGCGCGCTGAAGCGGCGCCGCGCGGCTGCGGGCCGCGCCATGAAAAACGGGGCTCCTCATTGGAGCCCCGTTTTTTTGGGCCGGCTTGTGAAGCAGTCCCGCCGGTCCGGCAAAACCCTCGATGTTCCTGCGCCTGCCACAGGCGCCGCAGCCTGCCGTCGCGGCCTATTGCAGCAGGTTGTACTGCTCGCGCATCACCACGATGATCGATTTGGCGGCTGCCAGCTTGGTCGGCAGGTGGTCATCGCATTCGCGCGGGAAGTCGACTTCCGCGCTCCAGTTACAGCCGGTGTGGTCGGGCTGGTGCACGCGCATGGCGTGCAGTTCGCATTCGCCGCACTCGGGATTGTTGTTGAGGAACTGGTTCAGGATGGCCATCAACTCCGACCGGGTCTTTGCATCACGCCGCATGAGTCACCTCGTCCGTTGCCGTTTTGTTGCCTGGAACATAAATCTAGGCAGGCATCGGCGTGCTCGCCAATTGAATCGGTCTATTAAACAACGGCTTTCGATCCCGATGACACGGTAGACTGTCTCTATCGCATTGCAACAATCCCGTCGTTGCCGCGGCGTTCCGCCGCAGGCCCGGCGCCAGCCTCCCGCCGGAGCGCTCCGCAGCGATGCCTCCCCCCGAAGCCACTTCCCGGGCCGCCGTCCAGGTCCGCGCAGGTCATTTCTTGCGTCCATTGGTGTGGAAATGAAACGATAATACAAATCAATATCATTTACATTTTACCCGTTGTTCTGAAATAATCCGCCCACACCGTCCAGAACGCCCACGCCGCGTCGTTGCCGCGCGATGGACGCACAGGTTGTCTTGGGTCAGCAACGTGCCCCTCGCGGGCACGCACAGAACATCGGGAGTTTTACCTTGTCTTCAGCTTCACGTGGTTCGCATGTGCCTTGCGCGGCACTGCGCGCTCGCGCCGCCATGCGGCTTGCGCATTCCGGCCGTTTCCTCGCCGCCGCCCGGCTGCGCCCGCTGGTGACGGCGCTGGCCGTGGCCGGCGCCCTGCCTTCCTTCGCGCTGGCGCAGCAGGCGGCCCCGGCGCCCGCCGAGAGCCTGCCGGAAGTGACCGTGCGCGCGCCCGCCGCCGCCGCCGACCAGACGCCGCCCGCCTACGCCGGCGGCCAGGTGGCGCGCGGCGGCCGGCTCGGCATCCTGGGCAACCAGGACATCATGGACGTGCCGTTCAGCGTGACCTCCTATACCGCCGAGCTGATGCAGAACCAGCAGGCGCGCAGCATCGCCGACGTGCTGGCCAACGATCCGGGCGTGCGCAGCAGCTACGGCTTCGGCAACTACGCCGAGTCGTTCGTGGTGCGCGGCTTCCAGCTCACCGGCGACGACATCTCCTACAACGGCCTGTACGGCATCGCGCCGCGCCAGCTGGTGGCGGTGGAGGGGCTGGAGCGGGTCGAGGTGTTCCGCGGCGCGAGCGCGTTCCTCAACGGCGTGACGCCGGGCGGCTCGGGCATCGGCGGCGGCATCAACCTGGTGCCCAAGTTCGCCACCGACGCGCCCATCACCCAGGCCACGCTCGACTACGGCAGCGACGCGCAGGTCGGCGGCCACATCGACATCGGCCGCCGCTTCGGCGAGCAGAAGCAGTTCGGCGTGCGCATCAACGCGCTGGCGCGCGGCGGCGACACGCCCGTCGACCGCGAGAACCGGCAGCAGCGCCTGTTTACCGCCGGGCTCGACTACCAGGGCGACAAGGTGCGCCTGTCGGCCGACGTCGGCTACCAGAAGCAGAGCATCTACGGCGGCCGCTCGATCGTCCAGCTCAACGGCACCACCTTGCCCGCGGTGCCGTCGGCCAGCGCCAACTACACCCAGCCGTGGGCCAACTCCATGCTGGAGGACACCTACGGCACGCTGCGCGGCGAGGTCGACATCGCGCCGGCCTGGACCGTCTACGCGGGCCTGGGCGCGCACCACACCAACGAGTTCGGCAACTACTCCACGCCCACCGTGGACGGCAACGGCATCGGCACCGCCGGGCGCCTGACCGTGCCGTACAAGGCCGACACCACCTCGGAAGAGGTCGGCGTGCGCGGCCGCTTCGAGACCGGCCCGGTCAAGCACCAGGTCAACCTGGCGTGGTCGGGCATGCAGACCAAGAAGAACACCGCCTACGACTTCGGCTCGTCGGTGCCGGCCAACCTGTACGACTTCGTCTCGGCGCCGCGCCCCGGCACCATCCTGGTCGGCGGCAACATGACCGATCCCGGCACCACCGGCCGCACCAACCTGAGCAGCGTGGCGGTGTCGGACACGCTGTCGTTCCTGCAGGACCGCGTGCTGCTCACGCTCGGCGTGCGCCAGCAGAACCTCAGCGTGCGCGGCTACAGCTACGACGGCCCGCAGACCAGCGACTACAACCGTTCGGCGACCTCGCCCGCGTTCGGCCTGGTGGTCAAGCCGTGGCGCAACATTTCGCTGTACGCCAACCACATCGAAGGCCTGGCGCAGGGGCCCACGCCGCCGACCACGGTGATCAACCGCAACGACGTGTTCGCGCCGATCAAGTCCAAGCAGGACGAGGCCGGCGTCAAGTGGGACAGCGGCAAGTTCGGCGCCACGCTGGCGGTGTACCAGATCAAGCAGCCGGTCGGCGTCACCGACGCGGCTAGCAACACCTTCGGCATGGCCGGCGAGCAGCGCAACCGCGGCGTCGAGCTGAGCGGCTTCGGCGAGCCGCTGCCCGGCGTGCGCGTGCTGGCCGGCATGGCCTACATCGACGCCAAGCTGACCAACACCGAGAACGGCGCCAACAACGGCAACAAGGCCATCGGCGTGCCGAACTACACGCTGAACCTCGGCGCGGAATGGGACCTGCCGTGGCTGGCCGGCGCCACCGTGACGGGCCGCTACCTGTACACCGGGCGCCAGTACCTCGATGCCGCCAACGCCGTGAGCATTCCGTCCTGGAACCGCTTCGACCTCGGCGCGCGCTATACCTTCAAGGCCGCGCAGCAGCGCTACACGGTGCGCGCGCTGGTCGAGAACGTGGCCAACAAGGCGTACTGGGCTTCGACCTACGGAGGCTACCTGCTGCAGGGCGCGCCGCGCACGTTCAAGGTGGCGATGACGGTGGATTTCTGAGGCGAGAAAAACCCGCCACGAGGGCGGGTCGGCTTGCTGACGGAGTCAGCCTGCTGCTGGTGGTCGCCCCTCTCCCATTGCATGGGAGAGGGGCGCGAACCTCTGGCAATCCGGCCCGCCGCCAAGGCGGGTTTTTTCTTGCCTTCAGAACTTGTGCCGCACGCCCACGCCGAACGTGTCGCCGTGCGACAGGTCGGTGATCTTGTCGTAGAAGTACGCCGCGTAGACGTCGGTGCGCTTGGACAGGTTGTAGTCGTAGGCGAGCGCCACCGTGTTGCGCTTGAAGTCCGCGACCGAGTTCTTGGTCTTGTCGTAGGCGTAGGACGCCAGCACGCTGCCCGCGCCGATCGGCACCGACACGCCGACCTGGCCGTTGTAGTGCTTGATGTCGCCGTTGGGGTTGTTGTTGATGTCGGACTTGATGTACTGCCCCTGCGCGAACACCTTCACCACCTGGAAGTCGTAGCTCAGGCCGGCCTGCACGGCGTTCTGCTTGCTGAAGCCGACCAGCAGCGGGCTGGACGACGCGGTGACGTCGCCCGGCGTGCTGTCGAACTTCACCTGCTGGAAGGCCAGCGTGGCGGCGAGCGGGCCGTTGAAGTAGGTCAGGTTGCCGCCCCACTTGTTCTGGCCGATCGAGCCGACCTTCTCGCCGAACGAGTAGATCACGTTGGCGGTCAGGCCGCCGATGGTCGGGGTGGAGTACAGCACCGAGTTGTTCCAGCCCGAGTCGCCGATGATGCCGGGGTCGTTCACGCGCGCGTTGGACGCACCGAAGTAGGTGTGGAACACCATCGGCGAGAACACGTAGGAGTCGATCAGCGGGTTGAACAGGATGGTCGACACGAAGTACGGCGTGGTGTTGCGGCCGAGCTTGACCGAACCCAGCTTGTCGCTCTGCAGGCCGACGAAGGCGTTGCGGCTGAACATCGAGTCGCCGTCGAAGCGGCCCGAGCGGCCGCCGTCGGTGCGGAAGAAGCCGTTCAGGTCGAACACGGCCTTGGTGCCGCCGCCGAGGTCCTCGGTGCCCTTGATGCCCCAGTACGAGGTCTGCATGCCGCCCGAGTCCGCGACCCAGGCGCGCCCGGCCGAGCCCACGCCCTTGGTGCCGCCGACGAACATGTCGGCCTGGCCGTACAGCGTGACGCTGGACTGCGCGGCGGCGGCGCCGCTGACGAGGGCGGCAGCCACCGCCGCCAGCTTGAGTGCCGGCTTGAATTGCTTATGCATTGGTGATTTCTCCGTGGTTGATCCGTTGCGTGCTTTTGTGTACTGGGTCCCTGACGGGTTCTATTCGTTCTTGGGGCATGCTCCGGCGGTGGCTTCCGCTGGCTCGCGGAACCCCGCCGGATGCTGCCCGGGCGCCTGTGACCGATGTCCTGCAATCGCGTCTTGCAACCGTGTCCTGCAATCGATAAGCAGGCTGCCCATTTCAACTCAGCGGGATACTAAGTCGTCCAGCCGGAACTGCGCAATGCGATGGATCTGATTGATGCATGTTTGCAACTCCGCGGCGGGCTCGTTGCCGACGCGCCGGGCGAATTCGCCGATGATGCCGGCGCGGTCGTAGCCGCGCACCGCGAGGATGAACGGGAAGCCGAACCTCGCGTTGTAGCGGCGGTTGAGATCCTGCAGCCGTTCGAACTCCTCGGCCGAGCACTGGTCGAGGCCCGCGCCGCTCTGCTCGCGCGTCGACTCGGCGGTCAGCTCGCCGCGCACCGCGGCCTTGCCGGCCAGCTCCGGGTGGGCGCGCACCAGCCTGACCTGGGCTTCGCCGCCGGCGCCGTCGACGATGGCGCGCATGGTGTCGGCCAGCGTGGCGATGTCGGCGAACGGGCGTTTGGCGGCGGCCGCCTCGGCCACCCACGGCGAGTGTTCGTAGATGCCGCCGAGCACCTGCACGAAGCCGGCGGCGGGCAGCGCGTTGAGTTGTCCGAGGGTGTAGGTCTGGCTCATGCTTGTGCCTTCGCGCGATAGGGATGGGTCTCGATCCAGTGGCGCGCGATGTCCACGCGCCGGCAGATCCACACCTTGTCGTGGCCCTGCACGTAGTCGAGGAAGCGCTGCAGCCCGCGCATGCGGCCCGGGCGGCCCAGCAGGCGGCAGTGCATGCCGACCGACAGCATCTTGGGCCGGTCCAGGCCCTGCGGGTCGCCCTCGGCGTAGAGCACGTCGAAGGCGTCCTTGAGGTACTGGAAGAACTGCTCGCCGGTGTTGAAGCCCTGCGGCGTGGCGAAGCGCATGTCGTTGGAGTCCAGCGTGTAGGGCACCACCAGGTGGGGTTTCTTCTCGCCGCCGCCGACCTCGACCTCGGTCCAGAACGGCAGGTCGTCGCCGTAGTAGTCCGAGTCGTAGAGCAGGCCGCCGTGCTCCACCACCAGGCGGCGCGTGTTGGGGCTGTCGCGGCCGGTGTACCAGCCCAGCGGCAGCGTGCCGGTCAGCTCCTTGATGATCTGCATGCCGATGCGCATGTGCTCGCGCTCGGTGGCCTCGTCGATGCCCTGGTAGTGGATCCAGCGCCAGCCGTGGCAGGCGATCTCGTGGCCGAGCGCGACGAACGCGCGGGTCAGCTCGGGATGGCGCTGCAGCGCCATCGACACGCCGAAGATCGTGAGCGGCAGGCCGCGCCGCTCGAACTCGCGCAGGATGCGCCACACGCCCGCGCGCGAGCCGTACTCGTACACGCCTTCCATGCTCATGTGGCGGTCCGGGTAGGCCGCCGCGCCGATGATCTCCGAGAGGAACTGCTCGGAGCCGGCGTCGCCGTGCAGCACGTTGTTCTCGCCGCCTTCCTCGTAGTTGAGGACGAACTGCAGCGCGACGCGCGCGCCGCCCGGCCAGCGGGCATGCGGTGGCTGGCCGCCGTATCCGACCAGGTCGCGTGGATAGTTGTTGCTTGTCATCAGGGTCATGGTGTCTCAGGAAACGGTGCCGGACGCCGCCGGCTCGTAGTGCTGCGCGCTTGTTGTACAGCGCTCATTCGGTGCCGTGCGAATTCGCCGCGGCGTGGCGCATCGCGTCTTCGCGCGACTGCATGCCGTTGAAGAAGAGGTTGAGCAGCACCGCCACGATGGTGCCCAGCACGATGCCGCTGTGCGTGAACGGGTCGGTCCATTTGGGCAGGTACTGGAACAGCGTCGGCGACAGCGTGGGGATCATGCCGAAGCCGATCGAGATGGCGACGATGAACAGGTTGTGGCGGTTGCGGTTGAAGTCGCACGAGCCGAGGATGCGGATGCCGGTGGCCGCCACCATGCCGAACATCACGATGCCCGCGCCGCCCAGCACGAACTGCGGCACCGAGGCCACGATGTGGGCCATCTTGGGGAACAGCCCCAGCGCGATCAGGATGATGCCGCCGGCCGCGGCCACGTAGCGCGAGCGCACGCCCGTCACCGTGACCAGGCCCACGTTCTGCGAGAACGAGGTGTACGGGAAGGTGTTGAACACGCCGCCGATCACGGTGCCCAGGCCGTCGGCGCGCAGGCCGCGCGTGAGGTCGTCGTTGGACAGGCGCTTGCCGGTGATGTCCGCCAGCGCGAGGAACATGCCGGTGGACTCCACCAGCGTGATCAGCATCACCACGCACATCGACAGCGTGGCCGCGAGGTCGAAGCTGGGCACGCCGAAATGCAGCGGCGTGATGAAGGCGACCATGCTGGCCTCGCGCACGCCGTCGAACGACACCTTGCCCAGCGCCATCGCCACCAGCGTGCCGGCCACGATGCCCAGCAGCACCGCGCAGTTCGACACCAGGCCGCGGCCGTATTTGCTCAGCAGCAGGATCACCGCCAGCACCAGCCCGGCGATGCCGAGCGCGCCGAGGTCGCCGTAGGCGAGGTTGGGCACTTCCTTGACCACGCCGTCGATCACCGCGCGCGTGGTGGGCTGGCCGCCGCCGGCCCAGTTGATGCCCACGCGCATCAGCGACACGCCGATCAGCGTGATCACCGTGCCCGTCACCACGGGCGGGAACAGGCCCAGCATGCGCCCCATCAGCGGCGCCACCAGGATGCCGAACACCCCCGCGGCGATCACCGCGCCGTAGATGCCGAGCAGCCCCACGTTGGGGTCCGAGCCGATCGCGATCATCGGCGCCACCGAGGCGAACGTCACGCCCATCATCACCGGCATGCGGATGCCGAACTTCCAGATGCCGACCGCCTGGATCAGCGTGGCCAGGCCGGCGGCGAACAGGTCGGCGTTGATGAGGAAGGCAAGCTGGTCCTTGGGGAGCTTCAGCGCGCCGCCGATGATCAGCGGCACCGCAACCGTGCCGGCATACATCACCAGTACGTGCTGCAGGCCGAGCGCGAGCAGCCGGCCCGAGGGCAGCCGCTCGTTGGTGAGGTCCGCGGGGACCGTGGTGCTGGCGCTAGTCATGGGTGTCTCTCCTCTCCTTTGGATTTTGATGGGAACGCCGCCGGTGGCTGGCCCTGTTCGTGGTTCCGGCCCGCGCGCATCGTCGGTGACGCGTTCTCTTGAGCAGGAATCGGGCCTTGGCCGCGGGTGGCGGCGGGAACATCGCGCTAGGTGGAGTGGCCCAGCACGCTGCGAAGATCGAAGTTGCCGGGCTCGTCGGGCTGCACGCGGTCGGCGCAGGCGCCGAGATGGTGCGCCATGCGGCGCTGGGCCAGCGCCGCGTCGCCCTGTTCCAGGGCATCGAGGATCTCCTCGTGCTCGTCGAACGAGCAGGCGTTGTTGCCCGGCGCCTCCACGCTGGCGATCATCAGCGTGGTGCGCGACACCAGCCGGCGCATCATCGTGACCAGCAGCGCGTTGCCCGAGAGCTCCGCCAGCGCGGTGTGGAACTCGGCCGACAGGCGGATCCACTTGGGCCGCTCGTGGCCGAGGAAGGCCTGGCGCTCGGCCTCCACCATCTTGCGCAGCGGCGCGATCACGCGCTTGACGTCGCGCATCGCGGCGAGCTTTTCCAGCACCGCGCGCTCGAGCATCTGGCGCAGCTCGAACATGTCGTGCGCCTCGTCGGTGGACGGGCTGGCGATGAACGCGCCGCGGTTGGGCTCGAGGTCGACCATGCCGTCGGCGGCCAGCCGCGCGAGCACCTTGCGCACGGTGTGGCGCGCGGTGGCATAGATTTCGCAAAGCGAGTGCTCGGTCAGCTTGGTGCGCGGCGGCAGCCGGTGCTCCATGATCGCGTCATAGATCTCGTGATACATGCGCTCCTCGACGGAGCCCTTGCGCGCGGGCTTGATTTCGGCCGGGGCGGCGGCGTCGGCGCCGCCAATCAGCTTGAGACTCTTGGACATCTTGGCACCAGCATATCGGTGAGGAGGAAAGCGGCGCGCTGCGGTGGCCCGGAAGGAAGCCGAGGGAACCGGTGGCGCGCCCCAAAAATTGTTGACAATTATTTGGTTATGCACTCAATATTGTCAACAAAACCGATCTAGGTTTTCGACAACTCAGGGTAATTCCTGAGTTGCCATCCGGAGTGGTGCGAAGCATCTTCGCCCTGCACCAGTCCAGCGCCGGGATGCGTTAGAAATACGTACCGAGCGGGCACCATTCCCATAAATGGTGCTAGTGAAGGCAGCGGCGCCTCTCACAACCCAAAGCCCTAAGGAAGAACAGGATGGGACGCTTGACCACGCATGTACTCGACACCGCAACCGGCAAACCCGGCGCCGGCATGTCGATCACCCTGCATAAAATTGTCGACAATCACAGGGAGGCGCTGAAGACCGTCGTCACCAATCACGACGGCCGCTGCGACCAGCCCCTGCTGGAGGGCGACAGCTTCGCCGCCGGCGTCTACGAGCTCGAGTTCGGCGCCGGCGACTACTTCCGCGCGCAGGGCGCGGCGCTGCCCGAGCCGGCCTTCCTCGACGTGGTGACGCTGCGCTTCGGCATCGCCGACACGGACGCGCACTACCACGTGCCGCTGCTGGTCTCCCCCTGGTCGTATTCGACCTACCGCGGCAGCTGAGCGCGGGCCAGGCAATACAGGAGACAAGACATGGAAGGCTATATCCTCGACTGGGCCAATCTGCTGCTGCGCTGGGTGCACGTCATCACCGCCATCGCGTGGATCGGTTCCTCGTTCTATTTCGTCTGGCTCGACAACAGCCTGACGCGCCCGCAGGACCCCGAGCTGCAGGAGAAGGGCGTGGGCGGCGAGCTGTGGGCCGTGCACGGCGGCGGCTTCTACAACCCGCAGAAATACCTCACCGCGCCCAGGACGCTGCCGGAGAACCTGCACTGGTTCTACTGGGAGTCCTATTCCACCTGGATGACCGGCTTCGGCCTGCTGGTGGTGCTGTACCTGTTCAACGCCAGCACGTTCCTGATCGACCGCAACGTCTACGACATGTCGCCCGGCGCGGCGGTCGGGCTGGCGCTGTCCTACCTCGCCGCGGGCTGGGTGGTGTACGACTGCATCTGCCGCCTGTTCGGCAAGAGCGACCGCACCGTCGGCGTGCTGGTGGCGGTCTACGTGGCGGTGGCCGCCTACGTGGCGTGCCACGTGTTCTCGGGCCGCGCGGCGTTCCTGCTGACCGGCGCGATGATCGCCACCATCATGAGCGCCAACGTGCTGGTGTGGATCATCCCCGGCCAGCGCAAGGTGGTGGCGGCGCTGCGCAAGGGCGATCCGGTCGACCCGGTGCACGGCAAGCACGCCAAGCAGCGCAGCGTGCACAACACCTACTTCACGCTGCCGGTGCTGTTCGCCATGCTGTCGAACCACTACAGCATGACCTACAGCTACAAGTACAACTGGGCCGTGCTGGTGCTGATCATGCTGGCCGGCGTGCTGATCCGCCAGTTCTTCATCCTCAAGCACAAGGGCAGGATCAACGTGGCGTGGCCCGCCGCCGGCGTGGCCGTGCTCGGCGTGGTCGCGGTCATGATCGCGCCGGTGCCGCGCGAGACCGTGGCCGGCAAGGACGGCGCGGCCGCCGCGCCGGTGAGCTTCGCCCAGGTGCAGGAGGTCATCAACTCGCGCTGCATCCAGTGCCACGCCGCGTCGCCCAAGCTGATGCCCAGCGCCGCCAAGGGCATCAAGCTCGATACCGCCGACGAGATCAAGGCGCACGCGCAGCTGATCTACCAGCAGGCCGTGCAGCAGAAGGCCATGCCGCTGGGCAACGTCACGCAGATCACCGACGACGAGCGCGCGCTGCTGGGGCAGTGGTTCGAGGCGGGGGCGAAGACGGCGAATTGATGGGGGGCTGGCCGGCGTGATGCACGCCTGGCCGGGTTTGCCGGCATCGCCGGCTTGCCGAAGGTTGCCGGCAATCCAACGGGGCGCAAGCCCCGTTTTCATTTCACCGCCACTACGCCACTACGCCACGATGCGCGCCGCGCCGCGCCGCCACGCACGCGCCATTTTTGGTCTAGAGTGCGAAGGCAGGCCAGCCGTGCCGCCCGTGCCACGCGCTTGCCGGGCACTGGCGGCGCGGTGCCTGCCATGAGTCGCCCCCTGTGGTTCTCGAACTCAGGAGTCAGATATGTCTCGTCCCGATAGTCAGGCCGCCACCACCGTGGCGCATGCCGTGGCCGACCGGCGCCGCCGTTTGCTGCTGGGCGGCTCGGGCGCCGCCCTGGCGGCGCTGGCGCTGGGCCTGCGTCCCGCGCGCGCGCGGGCGCAAGGCAATGCCGGCCCGGCGCGCATCGGCGTGATCGGTTCCGGCAACATCGGCGGCACCATCGGCGGACTGTGGGTGCGGGCCGGCCACCCGGTGCTGTTTTCCTCGCGCCACCCGGACGCGCTCAAGCCGCTGGTGGACAAGCTCGGCCCGCTCGCGCGCGCCGGCACCGTGGCCGACGCGCTGGCGTTCGCCGACGTGATCTTCCTGGCCGTGCCTTACAAGGCGCTGCCCGAGCTCGCCGAGCAGAACGGCAACGCCTTCGGCGGCAAGGTGGTGGTGGACGCGACCAACGCGGTGCGCGCGCGCGACGGCGCCATCGCCGACGAAGCGGCCGGCAACGGCATCGGCATCACCACGGCGAAGTACCTGCGCGGCGCGCGCGTGGTGCGCGCGTTCAACTTCACGGGCGCGGCCGAGTTCGCGCGGGAGAGTCACCGCGCGGGCGGGCTGCTGGCGGTGCCGATCGCCGCGGATGACGCGCAGGCCCTGCGCGTCGGCGCGCAGCTCGTGCGCGACGCCGGCTTCGAGCCGGTGGTGGTGGGCCCGCTGGCCACCGCGAACAGCTTTGCGCCGGGCGGCCCGCTGTTCCGCCAGATGGGCTCGGCCGACGAGCTGCGCGCGCGCATCGCGCAGGTGCTCGGCAGGCCGGCGCCGCAATAGCGCCGGCGGCGCGGCGCGCTCAGGCGCCCACGCCCAGCAGCGCGAGCACGCCCAGCACCAGGAAGATCGCCGCGGCGATCTTGTGCACCAGCGCGATCGGCATCTTGTTGGCGAAGCGGTCGCCGAGCAGCACGGCGGGCGCGTTGGCCAGCATCATGCCGAAGGTGGTGCCGGCCACCACGCCGATCACCTCGCCGCTGAAGCGCGCCGCCAGCGCCACGGTGGCGATCTGCGTCTTGTCGCCCATCTCCGCGAAGAAGAAGGCCACGATGGTGGTGCCGAGGATGCCGAGCGCGCCCTTGGCCGGCTTGCCCTGCTCGGCGTCGTCGAGCTTGTCGGGGATCAGCATCCAGCCGGCCATCGCGATGAAGCCCGCGCCGAGGATCCAGCGCAGCACGTCGGCGCCGAGCACGTGCGTGATCCAGCCGCCGAGCGCGCCGGCAAAACCGTGGTTGACGATGGTGGCGATGAAGATGCCGAGGATGATGGGCAGCGGCTTGCGGTAGCGGGCCGCGAGCACGAGCGACAGCAACTGGGTCTTGTCGCCCATTTCAGCAAGGGCGACGATGCCTGTGGAGACGAGGAAGGCTTCCATTCTTTTGTGGGTGTGTCCGGGCCGATGCATCGCGAGATGCCAATGACACGCACCTTTCCCGGCCCGGCCAGAAAGGTGATGTCATCGGTCTCGCCAGGCCCTGGAAGCAGGCCGCAGGCCCGCCCCGGAAGCTGCGCACGCCATAACCGCAAGCGGTCAAGTCTGTTGACGTGTGCCCCCGTTTTTTCGCATCCCGCGTTGCGCGGGTGGTGAAAACGGGGCGGCTACTCCCCAATGGAAGCCCGCATTATGCCAAGGCGGGCTGTTCTCGTCCAGTCCCTCCGATCGCGCCGCGCGCCGGAGAAAATCCGTTGCCGATCGCCGCCTCGCGTCACCGCGCCATCAGCGCGAACGCGCCCCAGCCCAGGTATTCACGCGTGTACGCGGCGTAGCGCCCGGGTTCCGAGGCCAGCCCGGCGCGAACATTCTTCGCGAAGTCGTGGTGGGGATTCGCCTCGAGCCATCGGCGCATGGTGAGCCATTTGGCCGCCTCGTACCGGTCCCAGTCGTCCTGGCTTGCCAGCACCATTTCCACGACGTCGTAGCCGAGGTCGCCGAAAGACGCGAGAAGTCCGGGAAGCAGGAGAAAGTCGGAAACCGAGCCGGCGAGGCAGCCCCTGGCGACGTCTTCCGTCGGCGGCAACCGCAGCCAGTACGGTTCGCCGACGAGGATGATCCCCCCGGCGCGCAGGCTCTTCGCCAGAAGCCCGATGGTGCCCGCCACGCCCCCGCCGATCCAGGTGGCGCCGAGGCAGGCCGCCACGTTGGCCTTGTCGTTGGCCTTCTCGTCGGCGACGTAGCCGGCAGCGTCGCCGTGGATGAACCGGACCCGATCGGCGACGCCGAGTTCTTCTGCGCGGAGTTTCGCCTGCCCGGTGAACAACCGGCTCATGTCGATGCCGGTGCCGGTGATTCCGTGGTCGCGGGCCCAGGTGCACAGCATCTCGCCCGAGCCGCTGCCAAGGTCGAGCACACGGGTTCCTGGCGCCATGCGCAGCGCCGCGCCGAGCGTGGCGAGCTTTTCGGGCGAGAACGGGTTATGGATGCGGTGAGCGCTTTCGGTGATGCTGAAGATCCGTGGAATGTCCACCGCGGCGGCTCCTTACGGGTGCGAATGGGATCCGGATCCGTGCATCACCTTGTGGCGCGACTGCCCCGCTTACAGCGGCACCGGCGCGTTGTCGCTGGTCTGGCGGCCGCGGAAGTCGGTCCAGCACAGCGCCTTGAAGTCATACAGCTTGCAGCGGCGCGCGGTGCCGAAATACCAGCGCCAGCTGAAGTTCTGGATGATGATGCGGCCCGGCAGGGCCTGCTCCAGCAGCGCCTGGGCGCGCTTGAGGCGGTACAGCGGCACGCTCATGTCGACGTGGTGCGCGGTGTGCTCCATGATGTGGTGCAGCGCTGCGCCGATGCCGTAGCGAAAGCGCAGGTGCACGGTGGTGGAGACGAACGGCTGGGCGCGCGCCCACATCGCCTTGGTGTCGTACCACGCCACGCTGGTGTGGGTGTGGTGCACGTAGAGCACGAAGCCCACGGTCAGGTTCCACACCAGGAACGGCAGCACGAAACCCAGGCCGACCAGTTGCACGGCCGACTGGCCGGTCGCCAGCGCCAGCCACACCAGCGCGCCGATCCAGGCGGCGCCGAACGCGGCCACCAGCACGCAGTCCCACATGAAGATGGCGCGGCGCGTGGGCATCTGGCGGCGGTTCGGGAAGAACATCTTGCACCACCAGATTTCCACCAGGTAGTACAGGCCCGCGCCGAAGCCGGTGCGGTAGATGCGCTCCATCGCGCGGCGCCAGCGCGGCAGCGCCTGGAATTCCTCGAGCGAGTACGGCGCCCACACGAAGTCGAAGCCCTTGAGGTTGGAGTAGCCGTGGTGGACCACGTTGTGGCCCACTTCCCACAGGCTGTAGGGCGTCAGCGACGGCAGGAAGGTCAGGCGCCCGAGCCACTTGTTGAGGCCGCGGCGCGGCGTCAGGCTCTGGTGGCAGGCGTCGTGCCCGATGATGAACAGGCGGGCGATGATGAGGCCCGTCACCACGCCGGCGGCCGTCTTGGCCAGCCAGTGGGAGAGCAGCACCACGGCGGCCAGCGCCGCGGCGAACAGCGCGGTGTCGAGCGCGAACAGCACCAGCGCGCGCGGCGTGCTGCGCGCCGTGATCGGGAGCATCCAGCTGCGGATGACCTTGCGCGGGGGCAGCGGAGCGTCGGGGGAAACCGGTTCGGGAAAGGGAATTTGCTGCGAGACGGTCATGGCACCTTCAGTTGTCGAACGCCTGGAATGGAATTGGGCGATTAGTGGCCGCACGGGCCCGAGATTGCGACAGCTTAGAAGGGATGTATGACGGGGGTGTTGACTGGCGTCAAAAAGAGCATGGCGGCACTCTAAAAGAGTTTCAAGCGGCACTTTTCCGTGCCGTTTGGGGTCGCTACCCCGCTCTGTTCCCCCGGGGTTTGCCGCTTCAGTGCGCCGCGCGTGCCGTGGCGCCGGCTTCCTCGCCCATCACGTAGACCTCGCTCACGGCGCGGTCGTCGCCGAGCATGGCGAAGGCGAACAACTGCTCTTCCAGCGTCTGCGAGCGCTCGCTGCGGCGCGCGATCAGCGGCGTGGCCTGCGGATCGAGCACGATGAAGTCGGCCTCGCAGCCGGGCAGGAAGCTGCCCACGCGCGCGCTCCAGCCGAGCGCGTCGGCGGCGGCGCGGGTGGCGAGGTAGAACATGCGCAGCGCGCTCAGGTGGTAGCCGCCCATGCGCGCGACCTTGTGCGCGGCGTTCATGGTGCGCAGCATCGAGAACGAGGTGCCGCCGCCCACGTCGGTGGCCAGCGTGACGTTGAGGCGGTTGGCGTCGGACTGGTGGAAGTCGTAGAAGCCGCTGCCGAGGAACAGGTTGGAGGTGGGGCAGTGCGCCACCGCGGCGCCGCTGTCGGCCAGGCGGCGGCGGTCATCCTGGTCCAGGTAGATGGCGTGGCCGTAGAGCGCGCCGGGGCGCAGCAGGCCGTACTGGTCGTAGACGTCGAGGTAGCTGCGCGCCTGCGGGAACAGCTCGGCCACCCATTTCACCTCGTCGCGGTTTTCCGCCACATGGGTCTGGATGAAGGCGTCCGGGTAAGCCTTGGCGAGTTCGCCGCAGGCGGCCAGCTGCGCTTCGGTGGAGGTCGGCGCGAAGCGCGGCGTGATGGCGTAGGACAGGCGCTTCCTGCCGTGCCAGCGCGACAGCAGGTCGGCCGAGTCGCGCGCGCCGGACTCGGCGGTGTCGCGCAGGAATTCCGGGCAGTTGCGGTCCATCATGACCTTGCCGGTGACCAGGCGCAGGTTGCGGCGCTCGGCCTCGGCGAACAGCGCCTCGGCCGAGGCCTTGTGCACGGTGCTCCAGGCCACCGCGCTGGTGGTGCCGTTGCGCAGCAGTTCGTCGGCGAAGAAGCCGGCCACCGCGGCGGCGTACTCCGGCTCGGCGAAGCGGCGCTCCTCGGGGAAGGTGTAGGTGTCGAGCCAGTGCAGCAGGCCCGGCGAGGGCGAGGCGATGATGTCGGTCTGCGGGTAGTGCACGTGGGTGTCGATGAAGCCCGGCACGATCAGCTTGCCGCGGCGGTCGACGATCTCGGCGCCGGGCGGGATCCGCGCGGCCAGCTCGGCGTAGGCGCCCGCCGCGGCGACGTGCCCGGCGGTGACGATCAGCACGCCGTCTTCCCAGTACTGGTGCGCGTCTTCATGGAACTGGGGGTCGCGCAGGAAATGCAGCACGCGGCCGCGGATGGCGCGGGTGGTGGCGGAAGTCGGGGGGCAGGTCGTCATGGTTGGTGTCTCGTGGTGCGCCGGCGCGCCGCCCGCTCGGGGCCGCGCGCCGGCATCTCGGCATGCGCCGCGCTCAGGCCGGGGCGGCCGGCGCGGCGGCGGGTTCGGCCGCGGGCAGCGGCGCTTGCCAGAAGTGGTCGACTTCGGCGAGGAAGGCGGCCTTCTGCGTGGCGGGCAGGAAGGCCGCCTCGAAACTGTTGCGCGCGAGCGCGTGGCCGTCGGCCGCGGTCAGCGGCAGGGCGGCGAAGGTGGCTTCCCAGTTGGCGTTCATGTAGCCGCCGAAATAGGCGGGGTCGTCCG
Source organism: Cupriavidus sp. WS (assembly GCF_000395345.1). Lineage (NCBI taxonomy): Bacteria > Pseudomonadati > Pseudomonadota > Betaproteobacteria > Burkholderiales > Burkholderiaceae > Cupriavidus > Cupriavidus sp. WS. Next base: position 19,374 of record NZ_AQPL01000158.1, read on the forward strand.
AGTGCAGCGTGACCAGCACGCCGGCGTCGAGCAGGCGCTTGAGCGAGTGGTCGCGCAGGTCCGGGTAGACCTTGAGCTTCTGGTTCGACAGCGGGCACACGGTCAGCGCCACGCGCTCGCGCGCCAGGCGCTCGACCAGCGCGGCATCGTCGATGGCGCGCACGCCGTGGTCGATGCGCTCGACCTTGAGGATGTCGAGCGAGTCGGTGACGTTCTGCGCCGGGCCTTCCTCGCCGGCATGCGCGACCAGCCGCAGGCCGAGCTCGCGGGCGCGCGCGAACACGCGCGCGAACTTCGCCGGCGGGTGGCCTTTTTCGGAGGAGTCGAGCCCCACGCCGATGAAGCGGTCGCGGTAGGGCAGCGCGGCTTCCAGCGTGGCGAAGGCGTCTTCCTCGGACAGGTGGCGCAGGAAGCAGAGGATCAGGCTGCTGGAGAAGTCGAACTGCGTGCGCGCCTGGGCCAGCGCGTCGGAGATGCCGTCGATCACCACGCCGATCGGCACGCCGCGCGCGGTGTGGGTCTGCGGGTCGAAGAAGATCTCGGCGTGGCGCACGTTGTCGGCCACCGCGCGCTGCACGTAGGCCATCGTCATGTCGAAGAAGTCATCCTCGGTCAGCAGCACGCTGGCGCCGGCGTAGTAGATGTCGAGGAAGGACTGCAGGTCGGTGAAGGCGTAGGCGTCGCGCAGCGCTTCCACGCTGGGATAGGGCAGCTTCACGTGGTTGTGCTGGGCCAGCCGGAAGATCAGCTCGGGCTCGAGCGTGCCTTCGATATGGACGTGCAGCTCCGCCTTGGGGGTCAGGCGGATACGGTCGGCGAGCGCGGCATCGAGCGTCATGGGGTTCCTTTTGCGGTTCTGGTTTGCGTCGTTCCCGCCGCTTCGCCGCCGCGTGCCGCGCTCAGCGCGCCCAGGTGGGCGGCGCGCTGGTCGCGGACCTGCAGCAACTGGGCGACGATGGCAACCGCAATCATAGCCGGAGCCTTGTCGGTGATGCCGGCGATGCCCATCGGGCACGTCATTTCGGCGAAGCGCGCCGGGTCGATGCCGTGCTCGGCCATGCGGTGCTCGAAGCGCGCGCGCTTGGTTTTGGAGCCGATCAGGCCGAAATAGGCGAAGTCGTCGCGGCGCAGGATGCGCTCGCACAGCGTCTGGTCCAGCGCGTGGCTGTGCGTCATCACGAGGAAATAGCTGCCCGCCGGCGCGGCGTCGATCACCGCCTCCGGGATGTCGGTGGCTTCGGCGCTGACGTTGGCCGGTAGCCCGGCCGGGAACAGGGTGTCGCGCTCGTCCACCCAGTGCACGCGGCACGGCAGGCTGGCCAGCAGCGTGACCAGCGCATGGCCGACGTGGCCGGCGCCGAACAGCACCACCTGCATCTCGTCGGGCACCATCACGTCGGTCCAGCCGCCGTGCCGGTCCAGCGTCACGGAGGGCAGCAGCGCCGGCGCCGGCGCATGCCGCACCGGGCCATGCGCGGGCACCGTGCGCGCCAGCGAGCGGCCGGCGGCGAAGGCTTCCTGCACGGCTTCCAGCCACGGCAGGTCGGCCTCGCCGAGCACCTCGAAGGCGAGCCGCACCACGCCGCCGCAGCACTGTCCCAGCGCCGGGCCGAGCGGGATGCGCACCACCTGGCGCGCCGGGCCGCCCGTGTCCGGCGCGGCCCGGGCCGCCAGCATGCCGCGCGCGATCTCCATGCCGCGCCATTCGAGATGGCCGCCGCCGATGGTGCCGACGAGGTCGCCGGCCGTCACCAGCATGCGGATGCCGGCCTCGCGCGGGGCCGAGCCCTTGACCTCGGCGATCGTGACCAGCGCCGCCGGCACGCCGGCGCGCACGCAGCGGATGGCGTCGGCGAAGCGGAAGGGCTTGAGGGGGGCGTCCTGCATGATGTGCCTTCCTACCAGGATGCCGGGGTGGCCGCGGCGCGCACCGCGTCCACCGCGTCGAGGATGGCCTCGCCGGTGGCCGGCGCCGACAGCGGCGGGTTGACGCGGTAGCCGCCCACGCTGGCCACCGCGTCGCGGATGGCGAAGAACACCGAGAACGGCAGCAGCAGCGGCGGCTCGCCGACCGCCTTGGAGCGGTGGATGCTGTCCTCCACGTTGCGGTTGTCGAACAGCCGCACGGTGAAGTTCTCGGGGCAGTCGTTGACGGTGGGGATCTTGTAGGTGGACGGCGCGTGCGTCATCAGCTTGCCGTCCTGGTTCCACCACAGTTCCTCGGTGGTGAGCCAGCCCATGCCCTGGATGAAGGCGCCTTCGACCTGGCCGATGTCGATGGCCGGGTTGAGCGAGCGGCCCGCGTCGTGCAGCACGTCGGCCTGCAGCAGCTTCCATTCGCCGGTCAGCGTGTCCACCAGCACCTCGGAGCAGGCCGCGCCGTAGGCGAAGTAATAGAACGGCCGGCCTTGCAGCTTCGACTGGTCCCAGTACAGCTTGGGCGTGGTGTAGAAGCCGTCCGACCACAACTGCACGCGCGCCATGTAGGCCTGGCGGGCCAGCTCGCTGAAGTCCAGGCGCAGCTCGCCGGCCACCACCAGGTCGTCGCCGAAGCTGACCTCGCCGGGTTCCACGCCGGCCTGGCGCGCGGCGAACGCGGCCAGCCGCTCGCGGATCTGGCGCGCGGCGTCCTGCGCGGCCTTGCCGTTCAGGTCCGAGCCGGTGGAGGCGGCGGTGGCCGAGGTGTTGGCCACCTTGCTGGTGTCGGTGGCGGTCACGCGCACGCGTTCCAGGCGGATGCCGAGCTCGTGCGCCACCACCATCGCCACCTTGGTGTTGAGGCCCTGGCCCATCTCGGTGCCGCCGTGGTTCACCAGCACCGAGCCGTCGTTGTACACGTGCACCAGCGCGCCGGCCTGGTTGAAGTGGGCCACGTTGAACGAGATGCCGAACTTCACCGGCGTGATGGCGATGCCCTTCTTGAGCACCGGGCTGGCGGCGTTGAACGCGCGCGTGGCGGCGCGGCGCGCGCGGTAGGCGCTGCTGGCTTCCAGCTCGTCGAGCAGTTCGTGGATGACGTTGTCCTCCACGGTCTGGCCGTAGGGCGTGACGTTGCGCTCGGTCTTGCCGTACAGGTTGGCGCGGCGCACGTCGAGCGCGTCGCGGCCGACGGTGCGCGCCACGTTGTCGAGGATGTACTCGATGGCGAACGCGCCCTGCGGGCCGCCGAAGCCGCGGAACGCGGTGTTGCTCTGCGTGTTGGTCTTGCCGCAGTAGCCGTCGATGCGCACGTCGGGCAGCCAGTAGGCGTTGTCGAAGTGGCAGATCGCGCGCGTCATCACCGGGCCGGACAGGTCGGCCGAGAAGCCGGCGCGCGAGACCATCTCCACGGCCACGCCGTCGAGGCGGCCGTCGGCGTCGTGGCCGACCTCGTAGTCGAACACGAAGTCGTGGCGCTTGCCGGTGATCATCATGTCGTCGTCGCGGTCCGGGCGCAGCTTGACCGGGCACAGCAGCTTCCACGCCGCCAGCGCCGCGCAGCACGCGAAGATCGCCGACTGCGATTCCTTGCCGCCGAAGCCGCCGCCCATGCGCCGGCATTCCACCAGCACCTGGTGCGCGTGCCAGCCCAGCATGTGCGCCACCGCGTGCTGCATCTCGGTCGGATGCTGGGTGGAGCACCATACGTGCATGCCGTCGTTTTCCCTGGGCGCGGCGTAGGCGATCTGGCCTTCCAGGTAGAACTGCTCCTGGCCGCCCAGGCGGATATGGCCGCGCTCGCGGTGCGCGGCCGCGGCGATGCGGCCGGCCGGCTCGCCGCGCGCGAGGTGCATCGGCGGCAGCACGTAGCTGCCGGCCTGGTGCGCGGCCTCGGGCGACAGCACCGGGGGCAGGTCCTCGTATTCGATCGCGCCCAGGCGCGCGGCGCGGCGCGCGGCGTCGTGCGAGGTGGCGACCACCACGAACAGCGGCTGGCCGATGAACTGCACCACGCCGGTGGCCAGGATCGGGTCGTCGTGGAGGATCGGGCCACAGTCGTTGGTGGCGGGGATGTCGTCGGCGGTCAGCACCGCCACCACGCCGGGCGCGGCGCGCACCTTGTCGAGCGAGACCGACCTGATGCGCGCATGGGCGCGCGTGCTCATGCCGAGCGCGGCGTGCAGCGTGCCGGCCAGCTCGGGGATGTCGTCGGTGTAGGTGGCGGTGCCGGCCACGTGCAGGTGCGCCGATTCGTGCGGGCGCGAGATGCCGACCTGCGGCGTGGCGATGGCGCGGTCGTCGCCGTCGCGTTCGTTCCCGGCGTCGAGCAGGAAGGGTTCGGTTTGCTTGTTCATGGTGCCGGTCCTCCCCTCAGGCGGTGGCCAGGGCCTGGCCGGCGCCCGGCGCGCGGACGTTGACGGCCGCCGCCGGCAGCGCGTCGGCGCGCGTTTCCAGCCAGAAGCGGTAGAGCAGGTTGGCGGCGCCGCGGCTGCGGTAGGCGGCGGTGGCGCGCATGTCGGTGAGCGGGGCGTAGTCCTGCGCCAGCGCGGCCATCGCGGCGCGCGCGGTGGCTTCGGTCCAGGGCTGGCCGAGCAGGGCGGCCTCGGCATGCGCGCCGCGCCTGGGCGTGGCGGCCATGCCGCCGAAGGCCACGCGCGCGTGGGCGATGACGCCGTCGTCGCCGAGCGTGATGGCGAAGGCGGCGCACACCGCGGAAATATCCTCGTCGAAGCGCTTGGACAGCTTGTAGGTGCGGAAATGCCGCGGGCCGGCCAGCGGCACGCGCAGGCCCGCGACGAACTCGCCCTCGGCCATCGCGGTCTTCTGGTAGGCCAGGTAGAGGTCTTCGAGCGGCAGCGCGCGGCGCGTGTCGCCACGCTGCAGCACCACTTCGGTGCCGAGCGCAATCAGCGCGGGCATGGAGTCGCCGATCGGCGAGCCGTTGGCGATATTGCCGCCCAGCGTGCCGGCGTTGCGGATCGGCAGCGAGGCGAAGCGCTTCCACAGCTCGCGCAGGCCGGGGTGGGCCGCTTCCAGCGCGGCGTAGGCGCGCTCCAGCGACACCGCTGCGCCGATCTCGATCATGCCCTCGCTTTCCCGGATGTATTGCAGGTCGGCCACCTGGCCCACGTACAGCAGGTTGCCCAGCTCGCGGAACTGCTTGGTGACCCACAGCCCCACGTCGGTGCTGCCGGCCAGGATGCGCGCGCCGGGCTCGGCGGCCTTGAGCGCGGCGAACGCCGACGCCGTGCGCGGCGCGTAGAAATGCTGGCCGTCGGCGCTGTAGTGGAAGGTCTCGTCGCGGCGCAGCGCGCGTAGGGTTTCGGCGATGTGGCGCGCATCGAGCTTGCCGGCGCGCGGCGCCGGCAGCGCCATCATGCACTGGCCGGCCTCGACGATGGGGCGGTAGCCGGTGCAGCGGCACAGGTTGCCGGTAAGGGCGTCGCAGATGGCGTCGCGCGCCGGCGCGCGGCCGCTGCCGGCGTCGCCGGCGTGCTGCTGGTAGAGCGCCCACAGCGACATCACGAAGCCGGGCGTGCAGAAGCCGCACTGGGAACCGTGGCATTCCACCAGCGCCTGCTGCACCGGGTGCAGCGCGCCGTCGGCCTGGCGCAGGTCTTCCACGGTGATGAGCGCGCGGCCGTCCAGCGTGGGCAGGAACTGGATGCAGGCGTTGACCGCCTTGAACTCGACCTCGCCATCCTCGCGCAGCTCGCCCAGCACCACGGTGCAGGCGCCGCAGTCGCCCTCGGCGCAGCCTTCCTTGGTGCCGGTGCAGCGCACGTCCTCGCGCAGGTACTGCAGCACGGTGCGGGTCACGGGCGCGCCGCCGACCTCCCTGACCTGGCCGCGGTGGTAGAAGCGGATGGTTTGCGTCTCCATGATGTCGTCTCTCTTTGCAATGGGGCAAAACATAGCACTCAGGCCGATGATGCAATATTCGGCCCAGGTGATATGCCCCATCAAGGGCGGGAGCGCGTTGCGCCGCCGCCCGGATTGACCGCTGGCGGGGTGCCTGACATACACTATGCGCCGTTCCCATCCCCCACGCCACCGGCCGCCGCGGCGCGCCCCGGCGCCCCCTCGCCATGCACGGACGCGACCATCTCGACACCTATTTGCTGCGTGTGCTGCACACCCTGCTGACCGAGCAGAGCGTGACCCGCACGGCGGTCAAGCTGGGCCAGTCGCAGCCGGCCATCAGCAACACGCTCAAGCGCCTGCGCGAGATCACCGGAGACGCCATCCTGGTGCGCGGCAAGAGCGGCATGGTGCCGACCGAGCGCGGGCGCGAGCTGCTGGCGCTGGCCGAGCAGAGCCTGGCGGCGATGGACCGCATCGCCCGCCCGCCGCAGCATTTCGATGCGGCCACCACCACGCGCACGTTCCACCTGGGCGCGCCCGACTACCTCGACGCCTTTTTCCTGCCCAACATCGTCGAGCGCGTGCGCCGGCTGGCGCCGGGCGCCCGGCTGTTCGTGCACCCGATGACCTCCTCCAGCGACTTCCTCGAAAGCCTGGAGCAGGGCCAGCTCGACATCGTGGTCGGCAACTGGCTGTCGCCGCCCGAGCACCTGCACATCTCGCCGCTGTTCGACGACGAGGTGGTGTGCATGCTCGGCGCCCAGCACCCGCTCGCGCGCAAGGGCCTGACGCTCAAGCACTACCTGGAGATGCCGCACCTGGCGCCGGCGCCGTATGCGTCCATGCAGCGCAGCATGATCGACCAGGCGCTGGCCGAGCAAGGCTACAAGCGCAATATCCAGGTCACGCTGCCGTATTTCGGCCTGGTGCCCTACGTGCTGATGAAGACCGACATGGTCTTCACCACCGGCCGCCAGTTCGCCGCGCATTATTCGCAGTACCTGCCGCTGCGCATGGTGCCGTCGCCGGTGCCGTTTCCGCGCATGCGCTTCTACCAGCTCTGGCACGAGCGCTGCCACGCGGCGCCGGACGTGATGTGGCTGCGGCGCATGATCGCGGAGGTGGCGGCCGAGCTGCCGCAACTGCCGCAGTTGCCCAGGCTCGGGGAAGTGCCGGCCTGACCCGCCGGCGGACGGCCGCATGTGACTGGCATGGCGCTTCCGGCGCTGGCCACGGCCCTGGCCGCGATGGCGGCGGTTGCGCGACATCCGGGCGGCTATTCGGGCGGCCGGGCGGCCATTCATCGGCCATTCCGGCGGCGCCGTATTACACTGCTTGCAGCGGCTGGCTGCGCGCCTTTCGCCACAGACACGCAAGGAGCCTCATGCTAGAAACGGCCGCGTTGGCCGCGGGCTTGTCCTGGACCAGCGGATTCCGCCTCTATCTGGCCGTGTTCACGGCCGGCGCGCTCGGGCGCCTGGGGCTGCTGCACCTGCCGCCGGGGCTGCAGGTGCTGGAGTCATGGTGGATGATCGCCCTGGCCGCGCTGCTGGCGCTGGCCGAGTTCGTGGCCGACAAGGTGCCCGGCTTCGATTCGTTCTGG
>NZ_AQPL01000159.1:0-7645 GCF_000395345.1 Cupriavidus sp. WS
AGTTCGTGGCCGACAAGGTGCCCGGCTTCGATTCGTTCTGGGACGGCATCCAGACCTTCATCCGCATTCCCGCAGGCGCGATCCTGGCCGCCGCCGCGTTCGGCCAGCTCGATCCGCAATGGGTGATGGCCGCGGGGCTGGCCGGCGGCACGCTGGCGGGCACCGCGCACGCGGCCAAGGCCGGCACGCGCGCGCTGATCAACGTCTCGCCGGAACCGTTTTCGAACTGGGCTGCCTCACTGAGCGAGGACGTCGCCGCCAGCGGCGGCCTGCTGCTGGCCTTCTTCCTGCCGGTGGCGTTCCTGGTGGTGCTGGCGCTGCTGCTGGTGGTGGCGATCTGGCTGCTGCCCAGGCTGTGGCGCGGCCTGCGCCGGCTGCGCCAGGCGCTGGGGCGGGGCGAGCCCGCCGTCGCGGCGCGCCGGCTGCCGCGGCGCTAGCGCCCAAGCCGGATTCATTGCCTTCACATCTTCACCGGACAACCGGCGGCCTGCCTGGCGGGCCGCTTCAACGCATGTGCACGGATAACTGACTGATGCCTTCCGAACTGGATTCGGCCGCCGGGATCGCCGGCGCTTTCCCTGCCGCCGCGGCGGCGCCCGCGGCCCGCTTCTCCCCGTGGCGCCAGGCCCTGCGCATGGCGCGGCGCGACTGGCGCGCCGGCGAGCTGTACCTGCTGCTGTTCGCGCTGGTGCTGGCGGTGGCGGCGCTGAGCAGCGTGGGTTTCCTGGCCGACCGCATGCGGCTGGGGCTGGAGCGCGACGCGCGCCAGATGATCGCCGCCGACGTGCTGATCGTGAGCGACCAGCCGTTCGACGCGGCCTTCGCCGCCCGCGCCGCGCAGGCCGGGCTGGCCACCGCGCAGACCGTCACCTTTCCCAGCATGGCCACCGCGCACCGGGCCGGGCAGGAGACCGCGGCCGCCGGCGCTTCGGCCGCGGCGGCGGAGCCGCCTTCGCAGCTGGCCGCGCTCAAGGCGGTCGGCCAGGGCTACCCGCTGCGCGGGCAGGTCAAGGTGGCCGGCGCGCGCGGCGGCCCGGAAGTGGCCGCCGCGGGCATCCCGGCGCCCGGCACGGTGTGGGTTGACGAGGCGCTGCTCGATTCGCTCGGCTTGTCGCTGGGCGACACCATCCAGCTCGGCAGCCGCGGCTTTCGCATCGAGCGCATCGTCACGCAGGAGCTCGACCGCGGCGCCGGTTTCATGAACTTCGCGCCGCGCGTGATGCTGCCGCTGTCGGACCTGGACGCCACCGGGCTGGTGGGCTGGGGCAGCCGCGTGACCTACCGCCTGCTGGTGGCGGGCCCCGACGCGGCCGGCCAGGCCTACCAGCGCTGGGCCGAGGCCGAGATCGGCCGGCGCGGGCTGCGCAACACGCGCGTGGAGTCGCTCGAGTCCGGCCAGCCGCAGATGCGCGCCACGCTGGACCGCGCCGAGCGTTTCCTGTCGCTGGTGGCGGTGCTGTCGGCGATGATCGCGGCGGTGGCCATCGCCATGTCCGCGCGCCGCTACATGCAGCGCCATACCGACGCCTGCGCGGTGTACAAGTGCATGGGCCTGTCGCGCCGCGAGATCCTGCTGGCCTTCACGCTGGAATTCCTGCTGCTGGGCATCGGCGGCGCGGTGGCCGGCGTGGTGCTGGGCTACCTGGCGCACTACGGCCTGCTGCTGTCGCTGGGCAACCTGCTGACCGTGACGCTGCCGCAGCCGTCACTGGTGCCGGCGCTGGTGGGCCTGCTGGCCGGCATGGTGCTGCTGGCGGGCTTCGCGCTGCCGCCGCTGCTGGCGCTCACGCGCGTGCCGCCGCTGCGCGTGCTGCGGCGCGACCTGGGCGCGCCGCCGGTGTCCACGTGGGTGGCCTACGGGCTCGGCCTGGGCGCCTTCGTGGCGCTGCTGCTGGTGGCCGCGCGCGACCTCAAGCTGGGCCTGACCACCGCGGGCGGCTTCCTCGGCGCCGGCGTGGCCTTCGCGCTGCTGGCGCTGGGCCTGCTGAGCCTGCTGGCGCGCCTGATGCGCGGGCGCAAGCCGGGGCGCGGCAGCGTGGGCTGGCGCTTCGCGCTGGCGGTGCTGGAGCGGCGCCGCGCGGTGACGGTGCTGCAGACCGTGGCGCTGGCGGTGGGCCTGATGGCGCTGCTGCTGCTGGGCATGACCCGCAACGACCTGATCGCCTCGTGGCGCAACGCCACGCCGGCGGACGCGCCCAACCGCTTCATCATCAACATCCAGCCCGACCAGCGCGCGCCGCTGGCCGGCATGCTCGCGCACGCCGGCATCGCCGACCTGCTGTACCCGATGGTGCGCGGGCGCCTGACGCACATCGGCGGCCAGCCGGTGCAGGCCGGGCAGTACCCGGACGGGCGCGCGCGCAACCTGGTCGAGCGCGAGTTCAACCTGTCGTACACCGACCGGCTGCCCGAGGGCAACCGCGTGGTCGCCGGCCGCTGGCTGGCCGCCGGCGGCGGCGAGGCCGGCGCGTCGGTGGAGGAGGGCATCGCGAAGACGCTCGGCATCCACCTGGGCGACACGCTGCGCTTCGACGTGGCGGGGCAGCCGGTGGAGGCGCCGGTGACGTCGCTGCGCAAGCTGGACTGGGGCTCGATGCGGGTGAACTTCTTCGTCATCCTGCCGCCGGCGGCGATGAAGGGCATGCCCGAGACCTACATCACCGCGTTCCACCTGCCCGCGCCGCAGGCGGCGCTGGGCAACCGGCTGGTGGCGGCCTTCCCCAACATCACGGTGGTCAACACCGACCTGATTCTGCGCCAGATCCAGGAAGTGCTCGACCAGGTCATCGCCGCGGTGGAATTCCTGTTCGTGTTCACGCTGGCGGCCGGCGTGACGGTGCTCTACGCGGCGCTTTCCGGTTCGCGCGACGAGCGCAAGCGCGACGCCGGCCTGCTCAAGGCGCTGGGCGCCTCGGCCGCGGTGGTGCGGCAGACGCAGTACACCGAGTTCCTGGTGGTGGGCGGCCTGGCGGGGCTGCTGGCCAGCCTGGGCGCGATCGCGGTGGGCTGGGGCCTGTCGCAGTTCGTGTTCGATTTCCCGTACCGCTTCAACGGCTGGATCGTGCCGGCCGGCGTGCTTTCTGGCATGCTGTGCGCTTTTGCGGGGGGCTGGCTGGGTTTGCGCGAGGTGCTGCGGCAGCCCGCGCTGGCCACGCTGCGCGACGCCTGAGCGGCCTTCGCATGCCTTCCGGCGGCATGGCCGCCCCGCGCCCGACGACCTGACGAGCATTCATGAGTACCGATCCGAACCCTGCAGCCACCGAAACCACCGACGCTGCTGCCACCGAGACCACCGCCTACGAACTGGTCGGCGGCGAGGCGCGCGTGCGCGAACTGGTGGACCGCTTCTACGACCTGATGGACCTGGAAGAGCAGTTCAAGGGGCTGCGCTCGCTCCATCCCGCCTCGCTCGATGGCTCGCGCGACAAGCTGTTCTGGTTCCTGTGCGGCTGGCTGGGCGGGCCCAACCATTTCATCGAGCGCTTCGGCCACCCGCGCCTGCGCGCGCGCCACCTGCCGTTCCAGATCGGCACCAGCGAGCGCGACCAGTGGCTGCGCTGCATGGCGCTGGCGATGCAGGACGTGGGCCTGCCCGACGACCTGCAACTGCGCCTGATGAAGGCGTTCTTCGACACCGCCGACTGGATGCGCAACGTGCCGCGCTGAAGGCCGCCGCGAGGCGGCCGCGGACCCGGCGCGCGGGACTCAGGTCTGCTCGCGCTTTTCCTGCCACTTGTCGACGGTCACGCGCGGCGCGCGGGCGAGCTTGTCGAGGATGCCTTCGGGCGTGGTGTCGACATGCAGCAGGTCGTTGTGGACCTGCTTGAGGAAGCCTTCGTCGACGGCGTGCTGCAGGAAGCCGCGCATGCCGTCGTAGAAGCCGGCCGCGTTGAGCAGGCCGACCGGTTTGGCGTGGTAGCCGAGCTGCAGCCAGGTGAAGGTCTCGAACAGTTCCTCGAAGGTGCCCACGCCGCCGGGCATGGCGACGAAGGCGTCGGCGCGGTCGGCCATCATCTGCTTGCGCTCGTGCATGTTGCGCACCACGTGCAGCTCGCTCAGGCCGCGGTGGCCCACTTCCTTCTGCATCAGCGCCTCGGGGATGATGCCGATGGCGGTGCCGCCGTGCGCCAGCACGGCATCGGCCACGGTGCCCATCAGCCCGACCTTGCCGCCGCCGTAGACCAGCGCCAGGCCGCGCTCGGCCAGGAGCCTGCCCATCGCGCGCGCCGCTTCGGCGTATTCGGGACGGTTGCCGGGGCTGGAGCCGCAGTAGATGCAAACGGACTTCACTTGTTGTCTTCCTTCTGGTTGGGGGTCTGGGCCGCGCGCGCGGCGGCGTATTCGCGCGCCTGCTGCTCGAACGCCTCGCGCGCCCTGCCGCGCAGGTAGGGCGCGAGGATCGAGAAGATGTGGTAGCTGGCGCCGTGCAGGTAGCCGCGGATCTGGTCCGGGTCGTTGTACTGGCGCGGGTGCTGCACGAACTGGAAGGACAGCCAGTAGGTGGACACCACGACCATGTTGGTGCAGATCGCGTCGACCTGCTCGGGCGTGGCTTCCATCTCGCCGTCTTCCTGGAACTGGCGGCAGATCTCCATCGCCAGGCGCTTCTTCTGCTCGACGATGCGCTTGAAGTTGGTTTCAAGCATGCGGTTGCGCGCCAGCAGGTCGTTGATGTCGCGGTACAGGAAGCGGTAGTTCCACAGGAATTCGGACATGTACTGGAGGTAGCCCCAGCTTTCGTCCAGCGTGGCCTTGTGGTCTTCCGGCAACTTGAGGCGGCGCTCCATCTCCTGCTCGAACAGCATGAAGATGGAGTTGATGATGTCGTCCTTGTTGCGGAAGTGGTAGTAGAGATTGCCGGGGCTGATCTCCATCGCCTCCGCGATCGTGGTGGTCGTCACGTTGGGCTCGCCGAGCTCATTGAACAGGCGCAGCGAGACGTCGAGGATGCGGTCGCGGGTGCGGCGCGGGCCGGGTTGCGGTTTGGATTCCATGGGCGGCCGGGCGAGCGGCAATTCGGTGGGTTGAAGGCGATTATAAGCAATCGCGCTTGCCGCACTGCCGCATGCGGCAAGCATGGCCTCCATCCTGCCGCCTATCCTGCCGCCAATTTCGCCGCCCATTCCAGCATCCGTCCCGCCACTCATCCCGCCGCCCATTCCCGCCGCGCGCTCCTCATCCGGCCAGTTGCCGCAGCCAGCCGACCACGATCGGCCCGGCGATCGCCAGCCAGGTGCCGCCGCACAGCACCAGCGCCAGCATCACGGCGGCGCTGCCGAAGTCCTTGGCGCGCTTGGACAGGCCGTGGCGCTCCAGCGAGATGCGGTCCACCGCGGCTTCCACGCTGGAGTTGAGCAGCTCCACGATCAGTACCAGCAGCAGCGTGCCCAGCAGCAGGATGCGCTCGACGACGTCCACCGGCAGGAACAGCGCGCATGGCGTGAGGATCGCCACCAGCGTCAGTTCCTGGCGGAAGGCGCTTTCTTCCAGCACCGCATAGCGCAGCCCGGACAGGGAATTGATGCCCGCATGCCAGGCCCGCGCCAGCCCGCGGTTGCCTTTGTGCGGGTTCTGCTCAATCGTGTAGTCGCTGTTCGGCGAAGCCTTGGCCGGCGCCGAGGTCTGGGCCGCCGGCGGGCGGCTGGATACGGGCGGTCGATGCGGAGTCGGCATGTTCGGATGAGGGACGGGCAGCGCCGCCGGGCGCGTTGTCGCGCGCGGCCGGCAGCGGCTGCAGGTGTGTCAGGAACTGCTCGGAGGCCGCGCGCCACGAGAACCGCTCGGCATGCGCGCGGGCGGTGGCGCGGTCGATGCGCAGTGCCTCCAGGCACGCTTCGCGCAGGTCTTCATGCATCACGCCGGCGCTGCTCTCGCCGAGCACGTCGATCGGGCCGGTGACGGGGTAGGCCGCCACGGGCAGGCCGCTGGCGAGTGCCTCGAGCAGTACCAGGCCGAAGGTGTCGGTGCGGCTCGGAAACACGAAGACGTCGGCTGAAGCATACACCTTGGCCAGCTCGGGCTGGCTCAGCACGCCGAGGTAGTTGACGCCCGGATAGCGCGCCCGCAGCGAGGCCAGCGCCGGGCCGTCGCCGACCACCCACTTGGAGCCGGGCAGGTCGAGCGCGAGGAAGGCCTCGACGTTCTTTTCCACCGCCACGCGGCCCACGTAGAGGAAGATCGGATGGGCCGTGTTGAGCACGTTGGCCTGCTGCGTGGTGAACACGTCCAGGTCCACGCCGCGGGTCCACAGCACGCCGTGCGCGATGCCGTAGCGGCGCAGGTCCTGCAGCACCACCGGCGTGGGCGCCATCACCGCGCGCGCCGAGCCGTGGAACCAGCGCAGGAAGGCGTAGGTCCAGGCCAGCGGGATGCCGAAGCGCGCCTGCACGTATTCGGGAAAGCGGGTGTGGTACGCGGTGGTGAACGGCAGCTGCTCGCGCAGCGCGTAGCGGCGCGCGGCCAGGCCGAGCGGGCCTTCGGTGGCGATGTGCAGCGCGTCGGGCGCGAACGCGCGGATGCGCTCGCGCACCTTGGCGCCGGCGAACAGGGACAGCGAGATCTCGGGATAGGTGGGGCAGGGAATGGTGCGGAATTCCTGCGGCGTGATCAGCTCGACCGTATGCCCCAGCGCGCTCAGTTCGCGGCGGGTGGACTTGAGGGTGCGCACCACGCCGTTGACCTGCGGCTCCCAGGCATCGGTGACGATCAGGATCTTCATGTCTGCTCCTTGCGGCGGGCCGCGTGGGTGAGTCCCGGCCCCGGCGGGGTGAGGCCGGGGCCGGGGGACTGCGTTGGTGGCCGGCGCGGGCTCAGGCGGCCGTGACGGCGGCGCGGCGGCCGCTCGTGGCGGGCGCGTCGAGCAGCTTGGTCCAGTAGACGATCTGCAGCTCGCCTTCCTGCGTCTCGACCAGCGCCGACAGGCTTTCCACCCAGTCGCCGTCGTTGCAGTAGAGCTGGCCGTCCACCTCGCGGATCTCGGCCTTGTGGATGTGGCCGCAGATCACGCCGTCGCAGCCGCGGCGGCGCGCTTCCTCCACCATCGCCTGCTCGAACGAGTTGATGTAGTTGACCGCGTTCTTGACCTGGTGCTTGAGGTATTGCGACAGCGACCAGTACGGGAAGCCCAGGCGCGCGCGGACGCGGTTGAAGTGGCGGTTCAGCGCCAGGATCAGCGTGTAGAGCGAGTCGCCCAGGTAGGCCAGCCAGCGCGCGTGCTGCACCACGCCGTCGAACAGGTCGCCGTGCACCACCCACAGGCGGCGCCCGGTGGCGGTGACGTGGATGGCGTCCTCGCGCACGGCGATGTCGCCGAAGGCCAGGCCGTCGAACTGGCGCGCCACTTCGTCGTGGTTGCCGGGCACGTAGATCACCTCGGTGCCCTTGCGCGCCTTGCGCAGCAGCTTCTGCACCACGTCGTTGTGGCTTTGCGGCCAGTACCAGCCGCGCCGCAGCTGCCAGCCGTCGATGATGTCGCCGACCAGGTAGAGCTGTTCCGATTCGTTGTGCTTGAGGAAGTCGAGCAGGTAGTCGGCCTGGCAGCCGGCGGTGCCGAGATGGATGTCGGACAGCCAGATGGCGCGGTAGTGGCGGATCGGGTGGGCGGGATGCGGGGCGGAGGGCGTGGTGGCGGGGGGCGGCAGGCTGG
>NZ_AQPL01000160.1:0-15304 GCF_000395345.1 Cupriavidus sp. WS
GCGTGCCACCTCGGCCCCGCGCATGTAGGGCAAACGGGGCAGGCAACGATGACCCACCAGGAATCACACCGTGTCAATCTATCAGTTCGCCCCGCATGGCTCCACAGGAGCGAGCATCGTCGCGTTATGATGCGCGCCGGTCCAGTCCAGCACCACCTTGCCGCTGTTGCCCGACAGCATGGCCGCGAAGCCGGCCTGGAAGTCGTCCACGCCGAAGCGGTGCGTGATCATGGGCGTCAGGTCGAGCCCGCTTTGCAGCATGGCGACCATCTTGTACCAGGTCTCGAACATCTCGCGGCCGTAGATGCCCTTGATCTCCAGGCCCTTGAAGATGATCTGGTTCCAGTCGATCGCCATCTGCGACGGCGGGATGCCCAGCATGGCGATCTTGCCGCCGTGGTTCATGTGCCCGAGCATGGTGGCGAACGCGCTCGGCACGCCCGACATCTCCATGCCGACGTCGAAACCCTCGGTCATGTGCAGCTCGGCGGCCACGTCCCCGAGGTTTTCATGCTGCACGTTGACCGCGCGCGTGGCGCCCATCCTGCGGGCCAGCGCGAGGCGGTAGTCGTTGACGTCGGTGATGACCACGTTGCGCGCGCCCACGTGGCGGGCGATGGCCGCGGCCATGATGCCGATCGGGCCGGCGCCGGTGATGAGCACGTCCTCGCCCACGAGGTTGAACGACAGCGCGGTGTGGGTGGCGTTGCCGAACGGGTCGAAGATGGCGGCGATCTCGTCCGGGATGTCGTCGGGGATGCGGAAGGCGTTGAAGGCGGGGATCACCAGGTATTCGGCGAAGGCGCCGGGCCGGTTGACGCCGACGCCGACCGAGTTGCGGCACAGGTGGCGGCGCCCGGCGCGGCAGTTGCGGCAGAAGCCGCAGGTGATGTGCCCCTCGCCGGAGACGCGGTCGCCGATGGCCAGCCCGCGCACCTCCTGCCCGAGCGCGACGATCTCGCCCACGTATTCGTGCCCGACCTGCATCGGCACCGGGATGGTGTGCTGCGCCCACTCGTCCCATTTCCAGATGTGGATGTCGGTGCCGCAGATGGCGGTCTGGCGGATGCGGATCATCACGTCGTTGTGGCCGACCTCCGGCACCGGCACGTCGGTCATGGCCAGGCCGGGCGCGCGTTCGGTCTTGGCGAGGGCTTTCATGGCTGGACTCCTTGCTGTGCTGTCCTGTACCGATGCGGCGCGCGGGTTCAGGCGATGGCGCCGAAGCGCCGGCCGACCCTGGCGAACGCGGCGACCGCGCGCTCGATGTGCTCCGCGCTGTGCGCGGCGCTCATCTGCGTGCGGATGCGCGCGCGGCCCTTGGGCACCACCGGGAAGGAGAAGCCGACCACGTACACGTGCTCGGCCAGCAGCGCGTCGGCCATGCCGGTGGCCAGCGCGGCGTCGCCCAGCATGACCGGGATGATCGGGTGCTGGCCCGGCACCAGCGTGAAGCCCAGCGCGCTCATCTCGCGGCGGAAGTGCTCGCCGTTCTCGCGCACGCGCCGGCGCAGCGCGGCGCCTTCGTCGCTGGCCAGCAGCTCCAGCACCTTGAGCGTGGCCGCAGCGATGCTCGGCGCCAGCGAGTTGGAGAACAGGTAGGGGCGCGAGCGCTGCCGCAGCAGGTCCACGATCTCGCGGTGCGCCGCCACGTAGCCGCCGGACGCGCCGCCCAGCGCCTTGCCCAGCGTGCCGGTGATGATGTCCACGCGTCCCTCCACGCCGCACAGCTCGGGTGTGCCGCGCCCGTGCGCGCCGACGAAGCCGACCGCGTGCGAGTCGTCCACCATCACCAGCGCGCCGTACTGGTCCGCCAGGTCGCAGATCGCGCGCAGGTCGGCGATGATGCCGTCCATCGAGAACACGCCGTCGGTGGCGATCAGCTTGAAGCGCGCGCCGGCGGCGTCGGCCTCCCGCAGGCGCGCCTCCAGGTCGGCCATGTCGTTGTTGCGGTAACGGTAGCGCCTGGCCTTGCACAGGCGCACGCCGTCGATGATGCTGGCGTGGTTGAGCTCGTCGCTGATGACCGCGTCCTGGTCGTCGAGCAGCGTCTCGAACAGGCCGCCGTTGGCGTCGAAGCAGCTCGAGTAGAGGATGCTGTCGCCGGTGCCGAGGAAGCGCGCGAGCGCGGCCTCCAGCGTCTTGTGCACCGACTGCGTGCCGCAGATGAAGCGCACCGACGCCATGCCGAAGCCGTCCTCCTCCAGCCCGCGCCGCGCCGCCTCGATCAGGCGCGCGTCGTCGGCCAGGCCGAGGTAGTTGTTGGCGCAGAAATTCAGCACCCGCTCGCCGCCGGCCAGCCGGATGTCGGCCGCCTGCGGGCTGGCGATCACGCGCTCGGCCTTGTGGAAGCCGTCGGCGCGGATGGTGTCGAGGGTGTCGCGGAGATGGGAAAGATAGCGGTCGCGCATGGGATCCCCTGGCGTGGTGGTTTCGTGCAATGCCCAGAATGCCAGTGCCTATGGTATGCCCGATGCCACGCGCGCGCAGGAAAATGTCGTGCCGCCCTCGCCACCCGCGCCGACCTCAGGGCTGCGGCGCTTCCGCCCCGGCCACGCTGGCCGCGACTTGCGGGCAGCCCGGCGCGCCGGCGCGCGCCTCGCCGAAATTGCACAGGTAGCTCATCACCATGTCCGGCACGTGGCGCAGCCGCGAGGCCACGCGCTCGGGCGCGCCGAGGTCCACGCCGAGCACGAAGGACAAGGTGTAGCGGTTCGAGATGAAGTACGAGCCCAGGCCGGAGATCGACACATACAGATCCACCCAGTCCGCGTCGGGGCGGAACACGCCCTGCGCCTTGCCGCGCTCGAGGATTTCCGCCAGCGCGCTCTTGAGCGGGTTGAACATGGCGGGAATGACCTTGGACTGGCGGATGTGCTCGGCCTTGTGCAGGTTCTCGGTGCCCAGCAGCAGGATGAATTCGGGCTGCTCGACGAAATGCTGGATGGTGTGCATCACCAGCGCGCGCATGTCGTCGACCGGGTTGTCGCCGGTCAGGCCGAGCTCGTTCTGGCGCTCGCGCATGGCGGCATAGGCGCGCTCCATGACTTCGATGAACAGCGCTTCCTTGCTGTCGAAGTAGTGGTAGACGAGGTTCTTGCTGATCTTGCTGCGCGCGACGATGCTGTCGACGCGCGCGCCGTCGAAGCCCTTGGCGGCGAATTCCTTCGACGCCATCTGCAGGATTTTTTCGCGCGTGGCCTGGGCATCGCGAGGCTTGGGCTTGCGCGCGGTCTTGGCGGTGGCTGGCATGGCGAGGGGTTCCTTGAAGTTGTGCGGGGCGCTGCGCCGCGATGGTGCGTGCGCTAACCAGATGGTTAGTGTACACCGCCCGCCGTGCACAAAAACCATGCGCAAAGCCTTGCCAGGCAACATTCTTGTGCTCCGTGAAAACCCGGTTGACAAGCAAAAACCGGTCTTCTATTGTACTGACTAGTTAGTTAGCTGATGAATCGGTGCGCGGTCCCGGGCAAGGGCTCGCGCGGCACGGGCAAGTCGCCCGCGCCTCACAAACCTGGAATCTGGAGAGGACATGGTTCAAGCAGGAAGCAAGGCGGGCGTGCGCGTCGGCTGCGACATCGGCGGTACTTTCACGGACATCGTCCTGGCCATGCCGGACGGCCGCCTGTTCGTCAACAAGACCTCGACCACGCCGCACGACCTCGGCGAGGCCATCGTGACCGGCCTGGGGGCGCTGATCGCGCAGGCCGGCATCGCGCCGGGCGACATCACCGAGATCGTGCACGGCACCACCACGGCCTCCAACACCATCCTGCAGAAGGTCGGCGCGCGCACCGGCGTGCTGACCACGGCGGGTTTCCGCGACGTGCTGGAGATCGGCCGCATCCGCACGCCCACCATGTTCGACCTGGGCTGGCAGAAGCCGCTGCCGCTGGCGCCGCGGCGCTACCGCCGCGGCCTCAACGAGCGCATCGACGCGCGCGGCAACATCGTGGTGCCGCTCGACGCCGACGAGGTGCTGCGCGTGGCGCGCGGGCTGGTGGAAGAGGGCGTGGAGGCGCTGGCGATCTGCTTCATCAACAGCTATATCAATCCGGCGCACGAACTCGCGGCCAAGGCGAGCCTGGAGCGGGAGTTCCCGCGCCTGCTGGTGACCGCATCGTGCGACGTGCTGCCGGAGATCAAGGAGTACGAGCGCACCAGCACGACCGTGGTGAACGCCTACATCCTGCCGGCCATGCGCACCTACCTGCGCCGCCTCAAGGACGACCTCGGCCGCATGGGCGTGACCGCGTCGCTGCAGGTGATGGCCTCCAACGGCGGCATGATGGGCGTGGGCAGCGCCAGCGACAAGCCGGTGTTCGCGGTGGCCTCCGGCCCGGCCGGCGGCGTGGCCGGCGCGGCGCGGATCGGCGCGCTCGGCGGCGGCCGCGACCTGATCGTGTTCGACATGGGCGGCACCACCGCCAAGGCTTCCATCATCACCGACGGCGTGCCGTCGCTGACCACCGAATACGAGTTCCGCGACGGCATCAGCGCGCCGAGCCGCTTCGTCAAGGGCGGCGGCTATGTGCTCAAGGTGCCCGCCATCGACATCGCCGAGGTGGGCGCGGGCGGCGGCTCGCTGGCGTGGATCGATGCCGGCGGCCTGCTGTGCGTGGGGCCGGAATCGGCCGGCGCCAACCCGGGTCCGGCCTGCTACGGCCGCGGCAACGACCGCCCCACCGTGACCGACGCCAACATGGTGCTCGGCTATCTCAATCCCGCAGCGCTCGCCGGCGGCAGCCTCAAGGTGGACCCGGCGCAGTCGGCGCGCGCCATCGACACGCACATCGGCGCGCCGCTCGGCCTCGACACGCTCGCCGCCGCGCACGGCATCCGCCACGTGGCCAACGTCAGCATGGCGCGCGCGCTGCGCGCCGTGACGG
The DNA here is from genome assembly GCF_000395345.1 of Cupriavidus sp. WS. Lineage (NCBI taxonomy): Bacteria > Pseudomonadati > Pseudomonadota > Betaproteobacteria > Burkholderiales > Burkholderiaceae > Cupriavidus > Cupriavidus sp. WS. Next base: position 4,890 of record NZ_AQPL01000160.1, read on the forward strand.
TGGAGCGCGGGCGCGATCCGCGCGACATGACCATGATCGCCTTCGGCGGCGGCGGCCCGCTGCACGCGGTGGACGTGGCCATGCTGCTGGGCATCCGGCGCGTGATCGCGCCGGTCATGGCGGGCGTGTTCTGCTCGGCCGGCATGCTGTGCGCCGACGCCGAGCACAACTTCGTCAAGGCCATCCTGCGCCCGCTGGCCGAGTGCGACGCGGCCGGCATCGGCGCGGTGATCGCGGAACTGCGCCAGCAAGGCCAGGAGGTGCTCGCGCTGGAAGGCTACGGACGGGAGGCGGTGGAGATCGCCGTGGGCATCGACCTGCGCTACCTGGGCCAGAGCTCGGAGCTGACCATTCCGCTGGCGGGCGGACGGGACGGCAGCGTGCCCGACGCCGCCGCCATCGCGCAACTGGTGGAAGACTTCGGCGCGCTCTACCAGCAGACCTTCGGCTACCGCAACGACGAGCCGCTCGAACTGGTCAACATCCGCCTGAGCGCCTACGGCCGCAGCGACCAGCGGCTGGACTTCGACGCCATCCAGGTGGACGCCAGCGCGCTGCACGGCGTGGCCGGCACGCGCCCGGTGAGCTTCGGGCGCGGCCAGGCACCGCGCGAAACGCTGCTGGTGCCGCGCTCGGCCATCACCGCGGCGCCGCGCCAGGGCCCGCTTGTCATCGAGTCCTACGACACCACCATCGTGGTGCCGCCCGGCGCCTCGGCGCGCGCCGACAAGATCGGCAACATCATCATCGACATCGACAGCCCCCAGGAGGCAGCATGAGCACGCAGTTCGACCCGGTGACCTTCGCGGTCGTCAAGAACGCGATGGATTCCATCGTCGACGAAGTGGCCTACACGGTCATCCGCACCGCGCGCTCCGAGATCGTCAAGGACGTGATGGACTACTCCGCCGCCATCTGCGACCGCCACGGCCGCATGGTGGCGCAGGCCAAGACCATCGCGCTGCACCTGGGCGCCATTCCCGAGGCGATGGAAGCGGTGCGGGCGCGCTACGGCGACGCGCTGCGGCCCGGCGACGCGGTCATCGTCAACGACCCGTACCAGGGCGGCATGCACCTGCCGGACATCTTCATGTTCGTGCCGTTCTTCTACCGCGGCGAGCTGGAAGGCTGGTGCGTGGTGATCTGCCACCACACCGACGTGGGCGGCCGCGTGCCGGGCTCCAACGCCAGCGATTCCACCGAGATCTACCAGGAGGGCCTGCGCATCCCGGTGCTCAAGCTGTACGAGGCCGGGCAGGTCAACGACACGCTCGAGCGCATCATCGCGCAGAACGTGCGCGTGCCGGACCGCGTGCTGGGCGACCTCAAGGCGCAGTACGCGGCCACCCAGGTCGGCGTGCGCGAGCTGACCGCGCTGTTCGACCGCTACGGCCGCGCGGACACGCGCGCCTACCTGAACGAGCTGCTGGACTATGCCGAGCGCCTCACGCGCGAGGAAATCCGCGGATGGCCCAAGGGCACCTTCCACTTCACCGACTACATCGACGACGACGGCCTCTCGCCCGAGCCGATCCCGATCCGGGTGGCGCTGACCGTGCACGACGACCACGTCAGCGCGGACTACACCGGCTCGTCGCCGCAGGTGCGCGCGGCCATCAACTCCACGCTGTCGTACACCAGGTCGTGCACCTACCTGAGCGTGCGCTGCGCGCTCAAGGGCGACGTGCCCAACAACGCGGGCGTGTTCCGCTGCATCGAGGTGCGCGTGCCCGAAGGCTCGGTGCTCAACCCGCTGCCGCCCAGCGCGGTGGCGGCGCGCGCGCTGACCGGCTACCGCGTGTTCGACGCCATGCTCGGCGCGCTCGCGCAGATCGTGCCGGACCGCATCCCCGCCGCCGGCGAAGGCGGCAACACCGTGGTGTGCCTGTCCGGCAAGGGCGACAACGGCAAGCCGTACATCATCGTCGACATGATCTGCGGCGCCTGGGGCGGGCGTCCGGCCAGCGACGGCATCGAGGCCATCACCAACGCCTCGCAGAACCTCTCCAACACGCCGGTGGAAACGCTCGAGGCGCAGCATCCGGTGCGCGTGGAAGCCTACGAGCTGGTCGAGGATTCCTGCGGCGCGGGCCAGTTCCGCGGCGGCCTCGGCATCCGCCGCAGCTACCGCGTGCTGGCGCCGGACGCGCTGCTGCAGCTGCGCGCGGACCGCATGAAGTTCTCGCCATACGGCCTGGCCGGCGGCGCGGCGGCGAGCCCGGCACGCAACCTGCTTGAGCACGACGGGGCCACCACCGAGCTGCCGAGCAAGGTCGGCATGACGATCGCGCGCGGCGACCTGGTCACGCACATCCAGCCCGGCGGCGGCGGCTTCGGCGATCCGCTCGCGCGCGACTTCGCGCGCATCCGCGAGGACGTGTGGAACCACAAGCTCAGCGCGGCCTTCGTGCGCGAGCACTACCAGGCGGTGGCGGACCCGGCCACCGGCGAGGTCGACGCCGCGGCCACCGCCGCGCTGCGCGCGCGGCGGCTGGCGAAGGCGGCGTAGGCCGGCGCAGGCCGTCGATACGGCAGCGCTCGCGCAGCAGGATTCACGCTTTCACGGATTCACGGTCACACCGGAGGCGGGTACACATCGAGACCCGCCCACGCCCACAAGGAAACTACGATGCGTTCTTCTGTCATGAAACTGGCCTGGCGCGTCTGCGCGGCCGCCGCGACATCGATGCTGCTGACCGCCGCCTGCGCGGCGCAGGCCGCCGACCAGAAGCTGCTGGTGCGGATGGATTACTCGCCGTGGGGCATGCATGCGGCCATGCACCTCGCCAGGCAAAAAGGCTGGTTCCAGGAGGCCGGGCTCGATGTGGAGGTGCAGGACGGCACCGGCACCATCAACACGCTGCAGCTGCTGGCCGCCGGCCAGGCCGACGTGGGCCAGGTGCAGCTCGGCACGATGGCGGTGGCCAGGGAAAACGGGCTGGAGCTGATGTCCATCGCCGGCTTCGCGCGCAAGGGCGACCTCGCCGTGATGGTGGACGAGAAGCTCGGCGTGAAGTCGGTGCAGGACCTGATCGGCAAGAAGCTGGTGTGCTTCACCACCAGCCCGTGGGCGCCGTTCATCGATCCCTACTTCAAGGCCAACGGCATCGCCAAGGGCAAGGCCAGCATCGTGATGGTGTCGCCGGCGGCGATGATCTCCACCTACGCCTCGGGCAACAGCGACGGCTTCCTCTCGCAGGCGCCGTTCGGCCAGCTGATGGTGTCCAAGGTGCGACCGGCCAAGGCGCTGCTGCTGTCCGACAGCGGCATCAACTTCCCCAGCTACGGCCTGGTGGCGACGCCGCAGCGGCTGGCCGAGAAGGGCGCGGCGATCAGGAAGTTCACCCAGATCCAGGTGCGTGCATGGGAATACATCTACAACGGCCACATCGACGAAGGCGTGGCGGCGATCCAGGCGCAGCGCCCCAACGTCAAGCTCGACCCGCAGATCCTGCAGGCGCAGATCCGGGCCTACCGCCCGTTCTTCGACAGCCCCACGCAGAAGAGCCTGCCGTTCGGCCGCCAGGACGACGCCGACTGGGCCGCCGCGATCCGCTCGATGGAGCAGGCCGGCATGATCAAGCCCGGGCACAAGCCCGCCGACTACTACACCAACGCCATGCTGGCGAACTAGGCGCGGGAGACGGAAAGATGTCGGCATTCCTGCAGATCGGCCAGCTCAACAAGATCTATCACTCGCAGCGCGAGCCGCTCTACGCGCTCAAGGACGTCAGCCTCGACATCGAGGAAGGCGAGTTCGTCAGCATCGTCGGGCCCAGCGGCTGCGGCAAGAGCACGCTGCTCAAGTGCGTGGCCGGGCTGGAGCCCATCACCAGCGGCCACCTCGCGCTGCAGGGCGACCCCATCGTGGGGCCGCCCGCCAACATGGGCGTGGTGTTCCAGCGCGACCTGCTGCTGGACTGGCGCACCATCCTCGACAACGTGCTGATCGCCGCCGAGTTCCACGACCTCGACCGGCGCGATTTCGAGGAACGCGCGCGCGCCGTGCTCAACCTGTTCGGCCTCGGCGCGTTCGCCAGCCGCTACCCGTGGGAACTCTCCGGCGGCATGCGCCAGCGCGCCTCGATCTGCCGCGCGCTGCTGGTGGACCCGCAACTGCTGCTGATGGACGAGCCGTTCGGCGCGCTCGACCCGTTCACGCGCGACGACCTCAACGAAGAGCTGCAGCGCACCTGGCTGGCCACCGGCAAGACCGTGCTGTTCATCACGCACTCGATCTCCGAGGCCGTCTACCTGAGCGACCGGGTGGTGGTGATGTCGCGCAATCCCGGCGGCGTCGCCGCGGTGATTCCGATCGAGCTGGAGCGCCCGCGCGGGCTGGCGGTGCGGGAAACCGAAGCGTTCGCGGGCTATGTCGCGCAGATCCGCCAGATCTTCCGCGAGCTTGGCATCTACAGGGGATGAGGGGGATGAAGCAATGAAGCGGATCTGGAAACGTTCCGAGAACAGCCGGCTGGCCGTTCTCACCATCGTGGTGCTGCTGCTGGCGTGGGAAGGCGCGGTGCGCGCGTTCGGCGTGCGCGAGTTCCTGCTGCCGCCGCCGAGCAAGATCTTCGCGCAGTTCCTGTCGCAGCCGGGCTTCCTGCTGATGCAGAGCCTGGACACCTTGCTGACCACGCTGGCGGGCTTTGCCATCGCCGTGCTGCTGGGCGTGGGCGCGGCCATCGGCATCGTCTACTCGCGCTTCCTGGAGCGCACGCTGTATTCGCTGATGGTGGCGCTCAACGCCGTGCCCAAGGTCGCGCTGGCGCCGCTGTTCGTGATCTGGCTCGGCACCGGCTCCGCGCCCAAGATCGCCATCGCCATGCTGATCGCGATCTTCCCGATCCTGATCGACACCGTGCTCGGCCTCAAGTCCATCGACCCCGAGATGCTCAACATGGCGCGCGCCAACCAGGCCTCGCGCGGCAAGGTGCTGTGGAAGATCCGCTTTCCCAACGCGCTGCCGGGCATCTTTGCCGGCATGAAGGTGGGCGTGTCGTTCGCGCTGGTGGGCACCATCGTCGGCGAGTTCGTGGCTGGCGAGACCGGCCTCGGCCACGTGATCCTGGTGGCGCAGGGCAGCTTCGACACGCCGACCGTGTTCGTCGCGCTGGCGCTGCTGTGCGCGCTCGGCGTGATCCTGTTCAAGGCGCTCGAGTGGGCGGAGGAAAAGCTGCTGCCGTGGCATGCCTCGCAGCGCGGCAGGCCGGTGGAAGGCAATGCACCGGCCGCCGGCGCGGAGCGCGTGCCGCAACTGGCGCAAGCCAGGCGCTAGCGCCGGGAACGGGGCCGCCCGCGCTCACTGCGCCGCGGGCGCGCCGGCGGTGCCGGCCGCGATCAGCGCCGGCACCACGTCGTGCAGCCGCGCGAGCACGTAGCGCGACGCGCGCGACAGCGGGTGGTGCCGCGTGATGCCGATCGAGATCGTGCGTGGTATTTCCGGCTTGCGGATCTCCAGCGCGCCGAGCTGCCCCGCGCGGATCTCGTCGTCCACGCCGAGCAGCGGCAGGATGGTCATGGCGTGCCCGCCCATGACCACCTGTTTCATGGTCGCCAGCGACTCGACCTCCAGCACCACGTTCAGCGCGATGCCCTGCTGGCGCGCGTGCTGGTCGAGGATCGAGCGCAGGCCGTTGGGCGCGGGCGGCAGCACCAGCGGCAGCCCCGCCAGCTCGCGCAGCGCGATCTCGCGCCGCCGCGCCAGCGCATGCGTGCCGGCGCAGACCAGGTAGGTGGCGACCTGCCCGACGATGTCCTCGTCCTGGCGCGGGCCGTGCCCGTAGCGGTTGACCACCGCCATGTCGAGCCGCCCCGAGGCGAGCTGCTCGTCGAGCTGGCCGCTGAATCCCTCCGAGATGTGAAGCAGCACGCCGGGCGCCTTCGCCTGCGTGTCCTCGAACAGCCGCGTCACCACGCGGCGCGCCATCGACGGCAGCACGCCCACGCGCACCACGCCCGAGGGCACCCCCGCCGCGTCCTTCACCTCGTCCTGCAGCCGCGCCGACTGCGCCAGCAGCAACTGCACCTGCGGAAAGATGCGCCGGCCGAATTCCGACAGCACCACGCCCCGGCCCGTGCGCTCGAACAGCCGGTCGCCCCACTGCGCTTCCAGCTGGCCGATGCTGCGGCTGACCAGCGACTGGGCCACGCCGGTGGCCCGGGCGGCGCGCGACAGCGAGCCGAGCTCGGCCACCAGCACCAGCGTTTCGAGTTGCTTGATGTTCATGTCGTCGCGGGCGGGGACCGTCCTCACCCATGCAAATAGTGGATAACAGGTATATCCGATTCTACGCTTATGCATTTCCTCGGCGGTCTCTACACTGCCGTCATGCCTGGCCATGCAGCACACCGAGCCGGCGCCAAGACAACGATGGAGACAATTCGTGAGACCTTCCGCTTCCTTCCTGCGCTGGATCGCGCCCGCCGTTCTGGCGCTCGCCGGCCTCGCCAGCCCCGGCCTTGCCGCGGCCTATCCCGACAAGCCGCTACGGCTCGTGGTGCCCTTCCCGGCGGGCGGGCCGACCGACGCGATGGCCCGCCTGATCGGCCAGCACCTGTCGCAGCAGTTGGGCCAGCCGGTGGTGATCGACAACCGCGGCGGCGCCGGCGGCACCATTGCCACCGAAGCCGTCGCCGCGGCCGCGCCGGACGGCTATACGCTGTTCTTCTCGACCACCGGGACGATGGCGATCAACCCCTCGCTGTACAGGACGCTCAAGATCGACCCGGTCAAGGCCTTCGACGCGGTCGGCTCGGTGGCCTCCACGGTCAACGTGCTGGTGGTGCCGCCCGCGTCCGCCGTGGCCAGCGTCAAGGACCTGATCGCGCTGGCGCGCCGGAAACCGGGCACGCTCACGTTCGGCTCGGCCGGCAACGGCAGCTCCAACCACCTGTCCGGCGAGCTGTTCAAGTCGATGGCCGCCATCGACATCGTGCACGTGCCCTACAAGGGATCCGCCGCCGCCTTCACCGACCTGCTGGGCGGGCGCATCTCGATGATGTTCGACACCGTCTCCAGCCAGGCGCAGTACATCGGCGCCGGCAAGGTCCGCGCGCTGGCCGTGACCGGCCCGGCACGCTCGGAGGCGCTGCCCAAGGTGCCCACGGTGGCCGAGTCGGGCCTGCCCGGCTTCGACGTGACGATCTGGTTCGGGCTGTCCGCGCCGAAGGGCACGCCGGGCGCCGTGGTTGCGCGCCTGAACGGCGAGCTGCAGAAGGTGCTGGGCATGCCGGACGTCAAGGCGCAACTGGCCACGCTCGGCGCCAGGCCGATGCCCGGCACCCCGCAGGACTTCGCGCAGATGATCCAGCACGACGCGGGCAAGTGGTCGGCCGTGGTCAAGGCCTCCGGCGCCAGCCTCGACTGAAGGCGCATGGCCATGCATTCCCCTGCCGATCCCCCGCACAGCACGCACGCAAGCACACCGATGAGTCCGCATTTCGACGCCCTGTTCAGCCCCCGCTCCGTCGCCGTCATCGGCGCCTCCGACAACCCCAACAAGGTCGGCGGCAGGCCGATCCACTACCTGAACCGCTTCGGTTTCGCCGGCAAGGTCTACCCGGTCAATCCTGGCCGCGCCGAGATCCAGGGCCACCGCGCCTATGCCAGCGTCGCCGAGATCGGCGCGGTGCCGGACGCGGTGGTGATCGCGGTGGCGGGCGACGCCACGCTGGCGCAGGTGCGCCAGTGCAGCGCGCTCGGCGTCAAGGCCGCCGTGGTGATGGCCTCGGGCTTCGGCGAGACCGGCGCGGCCGGCCGCGAGCGGCAGGCCGCGCTGGTGGCCGCGGCCAATGCCGGCGGCATGCGCCTGGTCGGGCCCAATGCGCAGGGCACCGCCAACTTCGCCAGCGGCGCGGTGCTCAATTTCAGCACCATGTTCATGGAAGTGGCGCCCGCCGACGGTCCCATCGCCATCATCAGCCAGAGCGGCGCGGCCAGCGTGATGCCGTATGCGCTGCTGCGCCAGGCCGGGTTCGGCGTGCGCTACCTGGTGGCCACCGGCAACGACGCCGACCTCGATGCCTGCGCGATGGCCGAGGCGGTGGCGGCCGATCCGGCCATCCGCGTGATCCTGGTCTACCTGGAGACGCTGTCCGACCCCGAGCGTCTCGCCGCCGCGGCGGCCGTGGCGCGCGCGCGCGGCGCGCACGTGGTGGCGCTCAAGAGCGGCAGCAGCCGGCGCGGCGCGGTGGCCGCGGCGTCGCACACGGGCGCGCTGGTCGGCAACGACGCCGCCATCGATGCGTTCCTCGCGCGCCACGGCATCTGGCGCGCGCGCGACATGAACGAGTTCATCCGCGCCACGCCGCTGTACCTGCAAGGCCACGATCCCGCCACCGGCCGCACGGTGGTGATGAGCCACAGCGGCGCGGTGGGCGTGATGGCCGCCGACCTGGCCGAGCGCGCAGCGCTGCCGCTGGCGGAGCTGGCCCCGGCCACCCGGGACGGGCTGGCCGCGATCCTGCCGGAGTTCGGCAGCGTCAACAACCCGCTCGACATGACCGCCGCGCTGCTCGGCAAGGGCGACATGTTCCCGCGCGTGCTGGACGTGCTGGGCGGCGACTCGCAGGCCGACATGGTCATGATCGGCATCCCGGTGGCCGGGCCGGGCTACGACGTGCCGGCGCTGGCGCGCGACGCCGCCGCTTTTCTCGCGGAGCACGCCAAGCCGCTCGTCGTCAGCGCGCCGCAGCAGGACGTGCGCGCGGCCTTCGCCGCGCACGGCATTCCCGCCTTCACCACCGAGGCCGACGCCATCGGCGCGCTCGCCCAGTACGCCGCGCACCGCCAACTCGGCGGCGCCGGCGAGCGCCTGCTGCCCGCCGCGCGGACGTGGGACGGCAGCGGCCTGCTCGACGAGCACGCCAGCCTCGCCCTGCTGGCCGGCCACGGCGTGCTGGTGGTCGCGCACCGGCAATGCGCCAGCGCCGGCGAGGCGGTGGCGGCGTTCGCGGCGCTGGGCGGCGGCACGGTGGCGGTCAAGGGCTGCGCGGCCGGCGTGCCGCACAAGAGCGAGCATGGCCTGGTGCGGCTGCGCCTGGCCGATGCCGCGGGCGTGCGCGCGGCGGCCGGGGCCTGCCTTGGCAAGCTGGCCGAACTCGGCGAGGCCGCGCCGCGCGTGGTGGTGGCGCGGATGGTCAAGGGCACGCACGAATTCGCGCTTGGCGTGACCGTGGACGCCGCGCTCGGCCCGCTGGTCATGATCGGCGAGGGCGGCACGCTGCTGGAGCTGCGCCAGGACATCGTCACGCTGCTGGCGCCGTTCAGCGCGGACGAGGCGCGCGCGGCTTGCCGGCGCCTGCGCGTCGCGCCGCTGTTCGACGGCTATCGCGACGTGCCGGCCCTCGATCTAGACGCGCTCGCCGCGGCGGCCGTGGCGCTCGGCGATTTCGCGCTGGCCTATCGCACCTCGCTCAAGGCGGTGGACATCAACCCGCTGATGGTGATGCCGGCCGGGCAGGGCGTGGTGGCGGTCGACGCGGTGGTGGAAATGCGCTGAGGCGCGGCGGCAATCCACGCAGACAAACAACGGAGCAAAGACATGCCTGTACAGGAAAACGAAGTCGCGGTCGCGCTGGACGGCGGCGTCGCCGTGGTCACGCTGAACCGCCCCGGCCGCATGAACGCGGTCAACGATGCGCTGCGCGCGCAACTGATCGCCAGCCTCGACGAACTCAACCGCGCGCCGGCGGTGCGCGCCGTGGTGCTGGCCGGCGCCGGCGCCCGCGCGTTCTGCTCGGGACAGGACCTCGACGAGGCGGCGGCGGTCACGTGGCAGCAGATCGTGCCGTGGCTCAACCGGCAGCGCGCCATGTACCAGGCCGTGCGCGACCTCGACAAGCCGTGCGTGGCCGCCGTGCACGGCGTGGCCGCCGGCGCCGGCTTCCAGGTGGCGCTGTGCGCCGACTGGCGCATCGCCACGCCGGACAGCCGCTGGGGCCAGCCCGAAGTCAAGGCCGGCCTGGCCAGCATCGTGGGGTCTTACCTGATGACGCTGCACGTGGGCCACACCCACAACGCGCAGATGTCGCTGTCGGGCGACCTCGTGAGCGGGCAGCGCGCTTATGAGATCGGGCTGGTGACGGAACTCGCCGCGGCGGACGCGCTGATGGATGCCGCGCTGGCGCGTGCGCGCGTTTTGGCCGCGCTGCCGCCGACGGCGGTGCGGCTGTCCAAGCAGCGCCTGCGCGCGCTGAGCCAGCCCGGCTTCGACGAGGCCTGCGTGGCGGGGATCCGCGCGCAGCTCGAATGCTATGCCGACGGCGAGCCCCAGCGCGTGATGGCGGCCTTCCTGGAAAAACGCAAGAGCAAGGAGCAAGGACAGTGACAGATGCAACGACCACGGTAACGCTCGCGGCCACGGCCGGGATGCGGATCGACCATCACTACATCGGCGGCGCGCGCGTGCCCG
>NZ_AQPL01000161.1:0-30803 GCF_000395345.1 Cupriavidus sp. WS
CCCGCCACGCCGGCCGGCGAGGTCCATGTCGGCGACGCCGCCACCGGCGCGCCGCTGGCCACCGTGACGCTCGGCGGCGCGGCCGACGCGGACGCCGCCGTGCGCGCCGCGCGGCTGGCGCTGCCGGCGTGGCGCGCGCTCGGTGCGCGCGGCCGGGCGCCGTTCCTGCTGGCCATCGCCGATGCGCTGGAGGCCGTGTCCGGCGAACTGGCGCGCGAGATCTCGCGCGAAGTCGGCATGCCGCTCAAGCTGGCCCGGCGCATCCAGGTCGATGCGCCGGTGGCCGCGTGGCGCGCCACCGCGGCGCTGGCGGACAGCTTCGGCTTCGAGCGCACCGTCGGCAATTCGCGCATCGTGCTCGAGCCGGCCGGCGTGGTGGCGGCCATCACGCCGTGGAACTATCCGCTGCACCAGATCACGGCCAAGCTCGCGCCGGCCCTGCTGGCCGGCTGCACGGTGGTGCTCAAGCCTTCGGAGCTGGCCCCGGCCACCACCGCGCGCCTGATCGCGGCCGCCGAGCGCGCGGGCCTGCCGGACGGCGTGCTCAACGTGGTGCTCGGCGGCGCCGCCGTGGGCGAGGCGCTGGTGGCGCATGCCGGCGTCGCCATGCTGTCCTTTACCGGCTCCACCGCGGTCGGCCGCCGGATCGCCGCCATCGCCGCCGGCGACATGAAGCGGCTGTCGATGGAGCTCGGCGGCAAGTCGGCCGCCGTGGTGCTGCCCGGCGCGGACCTCGCGCGCGCGGTCAAGGCCACGCTGGCCTCGTGCATGCTCAACAGCGGCCAGACCTGCAGCGCCACCACGCGCCTGCTGGTGCCGCGCGCCGACTACGCCCAATGCCGCGCGCTGCTGCGCGAGGGCGCGGCGGCGCTGACGCTGGGCGATCCCGCCGACCCCGCCACGCGCGTGGGGCCGCTGCTCTCGGCAGCGCAGAAGGCGCGCGTGCTGGACTTCATCCGCGAGGCCGAGCAGGCCGGCTGCGACCTGGTGGCCGGCGGCAGCGCGGCCGCGGTGCCGGGCAGCGGGCATTTCGTCGCGCCCACGGTGTTCGGCGAGGTGCCGCCCGACAGCCGCCTGGCCAACGAGGAAGTGTTCGGGCCGGTGCTGGCGGTGCTCTGCCACGACTCGCAGGACGACGCCATCGCGCTGGCCAACGCCACGCCCTACGGCCTCGCCGCCACGGTGTGGGCCGCCACGCCGGAGCAGGGCGAGGCGGTCGCGCGCGAGCTGCGCGCCGGGCAGGTCGACGTCAACGGTGGCCGCTTCAACGCGCTGGCGCCGTTCGGCGGCTTCGGCATGTCGGGCGTCGGCCGCGAAGGCGGCGCCTTCGGGCTGGAGGAATTTCTCGAGCCCAGATCCATCCAGCTACCCACTTGAACCGGGACCGACCCATGTACAACGAAATCCAGCTTTCCCGCGCCGGCACCGACGGCCGCATCGCCGTCGTCACCCTCAACCGGCCCGACAAACTCAACGCGCTGACCAGGGTCATGGAAGCCGAGCTGCGCGAGGTCATGGAGCAAGCCGACTGCGACGCCGCCGTGCGCGTGGTGGTGCTCACCGGCGCCGGCCGCGGCTTCTGCGCCGGCATGGACATCGACGAGCTCGAGATCCTGCCGCCGGGCGACATCCGCGCCGCGCAGTGGATGCGCCCGTTCGACATGAACCGGCGCCCCGACTACCAGACCCGCTACGGCTACTTCCCCGCCATGCGCAAGCCCGTCATCGCCGCCGTCAACGGCGCGGCGGCCGGGCTCGGGCTGGTGTTCGCGCTGTACAGCGACATCCGCTTCGCCAGCGACAAGGCCGCCTTCAGCACCGCGTTCGCCAAGCGTGGCCTGATCGCCGAGCACGGCATCGCCTGGATGCTGCCGCGCGTGGTCGGACCCGGCCACGCGGCCGACCTGCTCTATTCGGCGCGCAAGGTCTCGGCCCAGGAAGCGCTGCGGATGGGGCTGGTGAACCGGCTCTACGAGGCCGACAGCCTGCTGCCCGAGACGCTGCGCTACGCCGAGGATCTCGCGCAGAACGTCTCGCCGCGCTCGCTCGGCGTGATGAAGCGGCAACTGGGCGAGGTGCCGTTCCAAAGCCTGGCCGAAGCCACGCGCGACGCCAACGAGGCGATGTTCGCGAGCATCCAGAGCGCCGACTTCAAGGAAGGCGTGGCGCACTTCATCGAGCGCCGCCCGGCGCGCTTCACCGGCGAGTGAGCGAGAGCGCGGCGGCCCGTCACGCCTGCCCCTCGCGCCCGAGCAGTTCCCGCTTGCGCTCCACGCCCCAGCGGTAGCCCGAGAGCTGGCCGTCGCTGCGCACCACGCGATGGCAGGGAATGGCCACGGCGATGTGGTTGGCGCCGCAGGCCTGCGCCACCGCGCGCACCGCCTTCGGCGCGCCGATGCGCGCGGCGATCTCGGCGTAGCTGGCGGTGGTGCCGGGCGGGATCTCGCGCAGCGCCTGCCACACGCGCTCCTGGAATGCGGTGCCGCGCACGTCGAGCGGCAGATCCAGGCCCAGCGACGGCGCTTCGATCAGGCCGACCACGCGCGCGACCAGCTGCTCGAAGCCGGCGTCGCCGCCGATCAGGTTGGCGCGCGGGAACTGGTCCTGCAGCTCGCGCGCGAGCGCGTCGGGGTCGTCGCCGAGCAGGATCGCGCAGACGCCGCGCTCGCTCTGCGCGACCAGGATGGCGCCGAGCGAGCATTCGCCCACGGCGAAGCGGATGTCGGTGTCGGCGCCGCCGGCGCGGTAGCGGCTGGCGGTCATGCCGAGCATCTGGCCGGCGGCTTCGTAGAAGCGGCTGTTGGAGTTGAAGCCGGCTTCGTAGATGGCTTCGGTGACGGAGCCGGCGCGGCCCAGGCCGTCGCGCAGGCGGCGCGCGCGGTGCGCGCCGGCGTAGGCCCTGGGCGTGAGGCCGGTGACGGCCTTGAACACGCGGTGGAAATGGAAGGGGCTCAGGCCGGCCTCGCGCGCGAGCGTGTCGAGCGCGGGCGGCTCGGCGGCGTGCTCGATGCGGCGGCAGGCTTCGGCGACCAGCGCGGCGTGCTGCGCCGCGGTGGCGGACTGGTCGGCGGCGGCGCGTTTGCTGGGGCGGTAGCCGGCGGCCTCGGCGGCCTGCGGCGTGTCGAAGAACTCCACGTTCTCCGGGCGCGGCAGGCGCGAGGGGCTGCTCGGGCGGCAGTAGACGCCGGTGGTCTTGACGGCATAGACAAAATCGCCGTCGGCCGCCGGGTCGCGCGCCAGCACGCGGGCCCAGCGGGGGTCGTGTTCGGTCGGGGAGGTGGCCGGCGTATTGGCCGCAGTACGGGCCGGGGCGTGGGTCGGTTTGGTCATGTGCTCACTGTATGCCGCCGCCGCGCGCCGCGCACTCCGGCGCTTGCGGTCGAATTCCCGGAGGCCGTCAGGCGGCGTCGTGGAAGATGATGCCCAGCACGTGCCGCCGGCCCGTGCGCAGCCGGCTCACGCCGTGGCGCAGCTTGACGCGGTAGCTGCCGCGCGTGCCCTGCACCGGACGCTGGTTCACCGCGAACACCACCGCGTCGCCCTTGCGCAGCGGCACCACCTCGGCGCGCGACTGCATGCGCGGGCGCTGCTCGGTCAGCACGAACTCGCCGCCGGTGAAATCCTCGCCCGGCTCGGACAGCAGGACCGCCACCTGGAGCGGGAACACGTGCTCGCCGTACAGGTCCTGGTGCAGGCAATTGTAGTCGCCGGGGCCGTATTGCAGCAGCAGCGGGGTCGGGCGCGCCTGGCCGGCGTCGTGGCAGCGGCGCAGGAAGTCCGCGTGCCGCGCGGGGTAGCGCGCGTCGATGCCCATCGCGGCATGCCAGCGGTTGGCCACCGGCGCGAGGTGCGGATAGAGCGCATCGCGCAGGTCCCGGACCGGGCCGGGCAGCGGGTAGCCGAAGTACTTGTACTCGCCGCGGCCGAAGCCGTGGCGGCTCATGACCACGCGCGAGCGGAAGAGGTCGTCGCGCGGATAGAGCGCGGCCAGCGCGTCGCAGGCCGGCGGCGCGAGCAGGCCCGCGATGACGGCGCAGCCGTGCTGGTCGAGTTCCTGCCCGATGGCCTCCCAGGGCAGCCTGTCGACCGCCGCCGCGCCTGCCTGCATGACTGTCACGATGGACTCCCGGCGGTGAACGATGATGGGCAAGGCTACGCCGGCGGCGGCGGCGCGTCACTCCGCATCTTGCCGCCGAATTCGGCCGAATTCCGCGCGCGGCTAGTCCGCCCGCAGGCCGATGCGCGCGGCCAGCTTCTGCCAGCGCGCCATGTCCGCGTCGACCACGCCCTGGAACTCGGCCGGCGTGCTGTAGGTGGCGGCAAAGCCCAGTTGCGCGAGGTTGGCGCGGATCTCCGGCCGGGCGACCGCGCGCGCGATCTCCACGTTGAGCTTGCGTACCACCTCGGGCGGCGTGCGCGCCGGCGCCAGGATGCCGAACCACTGGTCGACGTCGTAGCCGGGCAGGCCCAGCTCGGCCACGGTCGGCACGTCCGGCAGGAAGGGCGAGCGCTGGCGCGAGGTCACGGCCAGCGCGCGCAGCCTGCCGCTCTTGAGGTAGGGCAGGGTGTTGGTGAGCGTGTTGATGCTGACGTCGGCCTGGCCGCCCAGCACGTCGGTGAGCGCGGGCGCGCAGCCCTTGTAGGGAATGTGCAGCAGGTCGATGCGCGCCGAGATCTTGAGCAGCTCGCCGGCCAGGTGCTGCGGCGTGCCGTTGCCGCACGAGGCATAGCTGGGCGGACGCGGCGCGCGGCCCGCGGCCAGCAGGTCGGCGAAGCCGTGGATGGGCGAATGCGCCGGCACCGCGATCACCGACGGCACCGAGGCAAAGGCGACGACCGCGCCGAAGTCCTTGCGCGGCGAGAACGGCAGCTTGCCGAACACGGCCGGGTTGATGGCGAAGCTGCTGTTGACCATCAGCAGCGTATAGCCGTCCGCCCGGCTGTGCGCTACCAGTTCGGCGCCGATGTTGCCGCTGGCGCCGGGCCGGTTGTCCACCACCACGGCCTGGCCCAGGCTGCGGCTGAGCTCGGTGCCGACGATGCGCGCCAGCGTGTCGGTGCCGCCGCCCGGCGGGAACGTCACCACCAGCCGGATCGGCCGCTGCGGGAAGGCGCCGGCGCGGGCGGCGGGCGGGCTGGCGCCGGCGCGCGCGGGCGCCGCCGCCAGCGTTGCGCCCAGCAGCGAGATGGCCGCCAGGCGGGGTACCACGGATAGGAATCTCATGTGATGCGGTCTTCGGATGACCGACATGATAGTGCAGCGAGCCGGCGGCGGCAGGCGGCGTCAGCGCCCGGCCGGGTCCGCGGCCTCGATGCCGGCGCCGCGCACGTCCCACCAGGCTGGCAGCAGCGCCCGCACCTCGGGGCGCGCGAAGCGGTCGTCGATCAGGTGGACCACGCCGCGGTCGGCCTCGGTGCGGATCACGCGGCCGGCGGCCTGCACCACCTTCTGCAGGCCGGGGTAGAGGTAGCCGTACTCGTAGCCGCTGCCGAACTCGGCTTCCATGCGCTGCCGCGTGAGTTCGTTGACCTCGTTGAACTGCGGCAGGCCGAGCGTGGCGATGAAGGCGCCGACCAGGCGGTCGCCGGGCAGGTCGACGCCCTCGGCGAAGGCGCCGCCGAGCACGGCGAAGCCGATGGCGCGGCCGCCCGGCTCGAACGCGGCGAGGAAGCCGGCCTGCTCGGCCTCGCGCATGGCGCGCGCCTGCCGTCGCACCGGAATGTCGGGCCAGCCGAGCTCGAACGCGTCCGCCACCTGGCGCAGGTAGTCGTGGCTGCTGAAGAACGCCAGGTAGTTGCCCGGGCGCTCGCGGTACTGCGCGGCCAGCAGCTCGGCGATCGGGCGCACCGAGCGCGCGCGGTCGCGGTAGCGCGTGGAGATGCCGCCGGCGATGCGCACGGCGAGCTGGCCGGCGTGGAACGGCGACGGCACGTCGAGCCAGGCGGCGTCCGGCGGCAGGCCGAGCGTGTCGCGCACGAAGCGCGCGGGATGGAGCGTGGCCGAGAACAGGATGGCGCTGCGCGCCGCGCCGAAGCGCGGCGCGAGGAACGGCGCCGGAATCAGGTTGCGCACGGCGAGGCGGCCCTTGCCGGGGCGCGCCGTCGCGGCCGCGCCGGCGCGGCGGATGTCGAACATCGAATGCGGACCGAACGATTCGGCCAGGCGGCAGAAGTGCAGCGCGTCGAAGTAGAAGCGCTGCAGCGCGGGGCTCACGCTGGCGGGCGCCTCGGCGAGCTGGTCGAGGATGGCGGCGGCGGCGCGCTCGAGCGCGGCGAGGAACGCGGGCGGGATGTCCGCATGGGCCGCGTGGGCCGCGTGGGGCGCATGGGCCGCGCCGGCGGTTTCCCGTGGGCGGGACAGCGCGCCCCATTGCGTGCCGAGGCGGCGCAGCGCGCCGGCCAGCGGTTTCGGCGCGGCGCGGCGCAGCTCGGGCAGCACGGCCGGGTCCAGCTCCGCCGAGTACATCTTGCGCGCGCGCTCGAGCAGGTTGTGGGCTTCGTCCACCAGCACCGCCACGCGCCAGTCGCCGGCGGCGGCCATGCCGTGCAGCATGGCGCCGCGGTCGAAGTAGTAGTTGTAGTCGCCCACCACGAGGTCGGCCCAGCGCGCCATTTCCTGGCCGAGGTAGTAGGGGCACACGCCGTGGGCCAGCGCTGCCTGCCGCAGCGCGGCGCGGTCGAGCACGGGCTGCGCGGCGGCTTCCAGGCGCGCGGCGGGCAGGCGGTCGTAGAAGCCGCGCGCGAGCGGGCAGGCTTCGCCGTGGCAGGCCTGGCCGGGATGCTCGCAGGACTTCTCGCGCGCGGCCAGCTCCAGCACGCGCAGCGGCAGGCCGGGGTTGGCCGCGCGCAGGCCCCGCGCGGCATCGAGCGCCATCTGGCGGCCGGTGGTCTTGGCGGTCAGGTAGAACACCTTGTCGAGCCCGCCCGCCGGCGCGGCCTTGAGCGTGGAGAACAGCGCGGCGCCGGTCTTGCCGATGCCGGTGGGCGCCTGCGCCAGCAGGCAGCGCCCGCCGCGCGCGGCGCGGTAGGCCGCCTCGGCCAGTTCGCGCTGGCCGCGCCGGAACGCCGCGTGCGGAAAGACCATCGCCGCCAGCGCGGCGTCGCGCGCGGCGCGGTGGGCGGTCTCCTGCTCGGCCCACGCGACGAAGCGCGCGCACTTGTCCTCGAAGAACGCCCGCAGCCAGCCGGCGTCGCGCGCCTCGGTGCAGGCCGACTCGCGCTGGCTCGCCATGTCGAAGTACACCACCGCGATGCGCATGGCGGGCAGGCCGAGCTTGCGGCACATCAGCCACGCATAGATCCTGGCCTGGGCCAGGTGCAGCTGCCGGTGGTTTTCCGGCAGCGCGGCCCAGTCGCCGCGCACGGTCTTGATTTCCTCGAGCAGGTTGGCGCCGGCGTCGTAGCCGTCGGCGCGGCCGCGCACCAGCAGGTGCCGGTATTCGCCCTGCAGCGCGATCTCGGCCTGGTAGCCGGCGCCGCGGCGGCCCTGCACCAGCGCGTGCGCGGCCTGCCCCTCGGCGGCGCTCGGCGAGGGCGTGAAGCGGATGTCGAGGTCGCCCTGCTTGGCGGTGAACTCGCACAGCGCGCGCACGGCGACGGTGCAGGTCATCGGGGCGGCGTGCGCTGCGGCGCGCACTGGTCGGCGGGGAACACGGCTGGCGGGGAAGGGCGGATCTGGACTGTATGAATATACAGTATCCGCGCCGCCGCGCGATGGCGGCGCCGGCGCGGGCAGACCGTGCCGCGATTTTTTTGCGTATGCTGCGTATCACGGCGGGCCGCCGCTTCGGGCCGCCGCTTTCCCGAGTCCATGTTCCCCCGAGCTCATGCCGCCCGAGCCCATGCCGCCGCCATGAAAGCGCCTCGCCGCCCGCCCGACTCCGCAGCGCCGCCGCCCGCCGGCGAGGCGTCCGCGCCGTCGCCCGCCGCCCAGCATGGCCAGCCCGACCTGCCCGACCAGCCCGACCAGCCCGGAGAGACCGACTACCGCGCGCTGGTCGACGCCATCCAGGACTACGCCATCTACACGCTCGACCGCGGCGGCCATGTCTCGAGCTGGAGCCCCGGCGCGCAGCGCATGAAGGGGTATGCGGCGGCGGAAGTCATCGGCCGGCATTTCTCGTCGTTCTACACGCCGGAGGCCATCGCCCGGGGCTGGCCCGAACACGAGCTGCGGCGCGCGGTCAGCGAAGGCCGTTTCGAGGACGAAGGCTGGCGCGTGCGCAAGGACGGCTCGCAGTTCTGGGCCAACGTGACCATCACGCCCATCTATGGCGAAGACCGCTCGGTGCGCGGCTTCGCCAAGGTCGTGCGCGACATGAGCGAGCGCAAGCGGCTGGAGGAGATCGAGGCCTCGAGCCGCCGCATGAACGAGTTCCTGGCCACGCTGTCGCACGAGCTGCGCAACCCGCTGGCGCCGGTGCGCAACGCCGTCAACCTGCTGCGGCTGGACACCAGCCTGGGCCCCGGCGCGGCGCGCTGCCGCGACATGATCGACCGCCAGATCAGCCACCTCACGCGGCTGGTGGACGACCTGCTCGACGTGGGGCGCATCACCTCGGGCAAGGTCGGGCTGCGCATGCGCAACGTGGAGCTGGGCGACCTGGTGGCGCGCGCCATCGAGTCCGCGCGGCCGGCGCTGGACCTGCGCGGCCAGCAGGTCGACGTGAGCCTGCCGGCGCAGCCGGTGGTGTTCCGCGGCGACCTCACGCGCCTGGTCCAGGTGCTGCAGAACCTGCTGCACAACGCTTCCAAGTTCTCTCCGGCCGGCAGCCGGATCGCGCTCGGCGCCGCGGTCAGCGGCCGGCTGCTGGAGCTGCGCGTGTCGGACCCCGGCTGCGGCATCCCGGCCGCCGCGCTGGACGACATCTTCCGCCTGTTCGTGCAGCGCATGCCCGCCGGGCAGACGCGCAACGGCGGGCTCGGCATCGGCCTGTCGCTGTGCCGCTCGCTGGTGGAGCTGCACGGCGGCACCATTGGCGCGGCCAGCGCGGGCGAGGGCCGCGGCAGCACCTTCACCGTGCGGCTGCCCTGCACGCCGCCGCAAGCGCCGCCGGCGCAGCCCGGGGCGGCGGCGCGTCCGCGCCCGCTGCGCGTGCTGGTGGTGGACGACAACCGCGATTCCGCCGACAGCCTCGGCATGCTGCTGGAGATGCTGGGGCACGAGGTGTGGGTGGCCTACGAGGGCGAGACCGCGCAGGCGCTGGCGGCGCGCTTCCTGCCGCATCTGGCCCTGATCGACATCGCCATGCCGGTGATGGACGGGTACGAGCTGCTCAAGCTGCTGCGCGCGCAAGCGGGCTTGTCCGGCACCACGTTCGTGGCGATGACCGGCTTCGGGCAGCCGGCCGACCAGGCGGGCACGCATGGCGCGGGTTTCCACGCGCACATGGTCAAGCCGCTGGAGCTGGCGCAGCTGGAGACGCTGCTGGCCGGCGTCGGGCGGCAGGCCGCGCGCGGCGGATAGCATCCGCCCGCGGCGCGGCCCCGCGCGGCGCGCATCCGGCGCGCATCGTAGAATTGCATCATTGCCACGCTGGCGGCGCGTCCGCGCCGCCGCGCCTTTGCCGGCGCCGGGCCGCCCGCCGCGGCCGGCGCAAGGACGAACGAGATGACCGACAAATTCCTCAATATCTATTCCCACGGCTTCGCCCGCGTGGCGGTGGGCGTGCCCGTCTGCCGCGTCGCCGACCCGGCCTTCAACGCGGCCGGCACGATCGCGCTGGCGCGCCAGGCGGCCAGCCAGGGCGCGGCGCTGGTGGCGTTCCCGGAGCTGGGGCTGTCCGCCTACACCTGCGACGACCTGTTCCACCAGCGCGCGCTGCTCGATGCCTGCGAGGCGGCGCTGGGCGAGATCGTCGAGGCGTCGCGCACGCTCGCCACCACGCTGGTGATCGGGCTGCCGCTGCGGGTGGAGCACCTGCTGTTCAACTGCGCGGCGGTGGTGGCCGGCGGGCGCATCCTGGGCGTGGTGCCCAAGACCTACCTGCCGAACTACTGGGAGTTCTACGAGGCGCGGCAATTCAGTTCGGCCGACAACGCCTCGGTCGACGAGATCCGGCTGCTGGGCCAGAAGGTGCCGTTCGGCGCGGGCCTGCTGTTCGAGGCCGGCGACATCGCCACGTTCCGCTTCCACGTGGAGATCTGCGAGGACCTGTGGGTGCCGGTGCCGCCGTCGTCGTTCGCGGCGCTGGCCGGCGCCACCGTGCTGGTGAACCTGTCGGCGTCCAACATCGTGGTGGGCAAGGCCGGCTACCGCCACCAGCTGGTCGGCCAGCAGTCGGCGCGCTGCCTGGCGGCCTATGTGTACAGCTCGGCCGGCAAGGGCGAGTCGTCCACCGACCTGGCCTGGGACGGGCAGGCGCTGATCTACGAGAACGGCGAGCTGCTGGCCGAGTCCGAGCGCTTCGCCGACGACGCGCACCTGACCTTCGCCGACGTCGACCTGGAGCGCCTGTCGCGCGAGCGCATGCACCAGACCACGTTCGGCCACTCGGTGCGGCGCCATGCCGCCGAGGTGGCGAAGTTCCGCGTGATCGGCTATGAAGCCGGCGTGGGCATGCGGGACGCGCTGCCGCTGCGGCGCAAGCTCGAGCGCTTTCCCTACGTGCCGTCCGACGCGCGCCGCCGCGACGAGCGCTGCCACGAGGTCTACAACATCCAGGTGCAGGCGCTGGCGCAGCGCCTGTCGGCCAGCGGCATCCGCAAGGTGGTGATCGGCGTGTCCGGCGGGCTGGACTCCACGCACGCGCTGCTGGTGTGCGCCAAGGCGATGGACCGGCTCGGCCTGCCGCGCACCAACATCATCGGCATCACCATGCCGGGCTTCGCCACCAGCGACCGCACGCTGGTGCAGGCCAGGAAGCTGATGGACGTGGTGGGCTGCGCGGCGAGGGAGATCGACATCCGCCCGAGCTGCCTCGAGATGCTCAAGGACCTGGGCCATCCGTACGCGGCGGGCGAGCCGGTCTACGACGTGACCTTCGAGAACGTGCAGGCCGGCGAGCGCACCAACCACCTGTTCCGCTTCGCCAACCACAACCAGGCCATCGTGATCGGCACCGGCGACCTGAGCGAACTCGCGCTGGGCTGGTGCACCTACGGCGTGGGCGACCACATGTCGCACTACAACGTCAACGCCAGCGTGCCCAAGACGCTGATCTCGCACCTGGTGCGCTGGGTGGCCGAGACCGGCCAGATCGGCGCGGCCGGCTCCGACGTGCTGATCGACGTGCTCGAGACCGAGATCAGCCCGGAGCTGGTGCCGGGCGACTCGGCCAGCGCGCCGCAGCAGAAGACCGAGCATTTCATCGGGCCCTACGAGCTGCAGGATTTCAACCTGTACTACACGCTGCGCTTCGGCTTCACGCCGAGCAAGATCGCCTTCCTGGCGCTGAGCGCGTGGGGCGACCGCGAGCAGGGCAACTGGCCGGAGGGCCAGCACGTGGCGCGCAACCAGTACGAGGTGGCCGACATCAAGCGCAACCTGCGCATCTTCCTCGACCGCTTCTTCCGCACCAGCCAGTTCAAGCGCTCGTGCGTGCCGAACGGGCCCAAGGTGGGCTCGGGCGGCTCGCTGTCGCCGCGCGGCGACTGGCGCGCGCCGAGCGATTCGGAATCGGTGGTGTGGCTGGCGGACCTGGAGAAGGTGCCGGATTCGCTCTGAGGCCGGCGGCGGATTTGCCGGTGGCCGGCGCTATCCCCGCGTGGCCTGCGTGGCCCGCGTGGCCGGCCGCCGGGCGATGCGGGTGCCGAACCGGTTGTCCGGCATGGCCTGCTCGTGGCGCCGCCGGCCGCTGTCCGGGTAAGCGATTCGCGGACAGCATGACTTCCTATTCTTCCGGCCCTGCGGCGGCTCCGCCGGTGGCCGCCATCGCGCGCGGCACCGCTTCGCGCATGGTTTCCACGAAGCGCCGCAGCTTGGCCGGATAGAAGCGCGCATACGGATAGATCAGTTGCAGCGGCAGCGGCGACGCCTGCCATTGCGGCACCAGGTGCACCAGGCGGCCCAGCGCGATGTCGTCGGCCACCATCCACGCCGAGGCCACGGCCACGCCGAGCCCCAGGATGGCCGCGCTGCGCAGCGCGTAGAGGCTGTCGGTGCTCACGCGCGGGCGGAACGCCAGTTGCCGGGTCTCGCCGCTGGCCGCGTGCGTGAGCGTGACCTCGGTGCGGTAGAAGGTGCGGATCGACAGCCAGGGCAGCGCGGCCAGCGCATCGGGTTGCATGTCGGGCTGCATATCGGGCTGCGCCAGCAGCGACGGCGCCGCCACCACGATGCGCGGCACCTGCGCCAGGCGGATCGCCACCACGGCCGGGTCGCTGATCTCGCCCACGTGGATGGCGCAGTCGATGCCGTCGGCGATGAAATCGGGGGTGCGGTCGTGCAGCAGCCATTCCACGTTCACGCGCGGGTGGCGCCCCAGGTACGCCGCCAGCGGGCCCACCAGCCGCTGCTGGCCGAACGCGTGCGGCACCACCACGCGCAGCGTGCCTTCGGGCTCGTCGCGGGCGCCGCGCAGGTCGGCCTCGAACGCCGACCAGCTGCCGACCAGCTCCTTGGCGCGGCCGTAGCAGCGCTCGCCGTCCTCGGTCAGCTTCATCGCGTGCGTGGAGCGCTGCAGCAGGCGCAGGCCCAGCGAGCGCTCCAGCATCTGCAGGCGGCGGCTCACGGTGGGCTGGGTGGTGCCCATCTGCGCGGCGGCGGCGGACAGGCTGCCGGCCTCGACGATGCGCACGAAGGTCTGCATCAGCTCGACGCGGTCGGTGGACGCGGAGGCAGGCTGGGCGGGGGAGCGGGGCGCTTTCATACGCGAAGCGTATATCAGTTGTGCGAAGCGCGGTACTACCGCGCGCGCCGGCGTGCACCCACACTCGGGGCTCTGTCAAAAGCCAAGGGTAGACACCATGACATCCGTCCAAGCCGTGCCAGCCGGCACCGATCCGCATCCGGCCGCCCGGCACCATGAAAGCGAGGCGCCGCGCCTGCCGGCGAGCCTGATCCTGCTGCTGGCCGCGGGCGCCGGCCTGTCGGTGGCGGCGCTTTATTACAGCCAGCCGATGCTGGGCGTGCTGGGCGCCGACATCGGCGCTTCCGACGCCACCGTCGGGCTGGTGCCGACCTTCACGCAGCTGGGCTACGCGCTGGGCATCCTGCTGCTGGCGCCGCTGGGCGACCGCTACGACCGCCGCCGCATCATCCTGGTCAAGGCCGCGGCGCTGAGCGTCGCGCTGCTGGTGGGCGGCTCGGCCTCGGGCATCGGCCTGCTGCTGGCCGCCAGCCTGGCCACGGGCCTGGCCGCGACGATGGCGCAGGACATCGTGCCGGCCGCCGCCACGCTGGCGCCCGAGGCGCACCGCGGCAAGGTGGTCGGCACCGTGATGACCGGGCTGCTGCTGGGCATCCTGCTGTCGCGCGTGGCCAGCGGCTTCGTGGCGGAGCACTTCGGCTGGCGCGCCATGTACGTGATCGCGGCGGCCAGCATCGCGCTGATCGGCGCGGCGGCCTGGCGCGGGCTGCCGCGCTTCCGGCCCACCACGCACCTGCCGTACCGCGCGCTGCTGGGCTCGCTCGGCAAGCTGTGGGTGAAGCACGGCGCGCTGCGCCGCGCGGCGCTGGCGCAGGGGCTGCTGTCGGTGGGCTTCAGCGCGTTCTGGTCGACGCTGGCGGTCATGCTGCACGGCGCGCCGTTCCATCTGGGCAGCGCCGCCGCCGGCGCGTTCGGCCTGGCCGGCGCGGCCGGGGCACTGGCCGCGCCGCTGGCCGGGCGCCTGGCCGACCGCCGCGGGCCGGAACTGGTCACGCGGCTGGGCACCGCGCTGACGGCGCTGTCGTTCGCGGGCATGCTGCTCGCGCCGCTGCTGGCGCCGCATGCGCGCCTGTGGCTGATCGCCGCCAGCGCGCTGGGCTTCGACCTGGGCGTGCAGGTGACGCTGGTGGCGCACCAGACCATCGTCTACGGCATCGAGCCGGGCGCGCGCAGCCGCCTCAACGCGGTGCTGTTCGGCGGCATGTTCATCGGCATGGCCACCGGCGCCGCGCTGGGCAGCGTGCTGCTGGCGCACTGGGGCTGGGTGGCGGTCACGGCGCTGTCCACCGCCACCGCGGGCGCGGCGCTGGCCGTGCGGCTGTGGCCGGGCGCGGCCAGCGCGAGGTAAGCGCGAAGTAAGTGCGGGATAGACGCGGGATAGACGCGAGATCGGCGCAGGATGGGCGCCCGAAGCCGAGGCGGAAGGCGGATTCAGGCCAGCGCGAAGGTGTCCTGCTCGAACGCGCACTGGTTGCAGATCCGGCCGTCGGCCTCGTGGATCAGCAGCGCCACCCCGTCGCGGCGCGCGTCGCGCGTGCCGGCGCGGATGGCGGCTGCCTGCGTGGCATGGTGCGAGTTGGCGTAGCGGGCACCGTCCTGGATCACATCCCATCCGTCGCCGTAGGGCCTGACGTGAAGATATTGCGCTGGCATGGCGTTTCCTGTGGCCGTCTGAGGCTCCATTGTGCGCGGACGGCACGGATTTGCCATCGGTGGCTGTCTGACACGCCCGCGCGGCCTAGGCGTCGGCCAGCCGGTCGGCGAAGTCGCGCGTGACGAGCTGGACGTCGAGGTCGCGCAGCGCCTGTTCGTCGGTGTCGTCGGCGATCTGCGCCACGCTGACCAGGCGGAACGCCACCGCCGTCATCGAGTATTTCTGCTTGTAGACGTCGCTGTAGCGCTTGAGCAGGCGCAGCGCGTCGCCGAGTTCGAGCCGGGTCGCGTAGGCCGCCAGGCGCGTGCGCGAACTGACGAAGGTGTCGATGTGCGGCTCGGTCCTGGTGGCCAGCCATTCTTCAACGGTCAAGAGCAGCATGGAAATCTCCTGCGGATGCGTGGGTCAGGCGTCCGGCGGGAGCGGCTTTGCCTCCTCGTGCCCGGGGCTTGCGGTGCCGCCGCGCCGGCGCGATGGCCGGCGCGGAATGCGGCGGACCCCGATGATAGCCTCAGCCGGCGCGGCGGCGCACGATTTCCTCTTCCACGTCGCGCAGCCGGTCCTTGCCGAAATAGATCTCGCCGTCCACGAAGAACGTGGGCGAGCCGAACGCGCCGCGCTCGAATGCGTCCTGCGTATTGGCGAGCAGTTGCGCCTTGACCTCGGCGTCGGCGATGCGCGCGAGCATCTGCGCGCCATCGAGCCCCGCGGCGTCCAGCGCGGCCCGGATGACCTCGGGATCGTCCATCTTCCTTTCGCGCTCCCACATGTCGGCGAAGACCGTGTCCACGTATGTCTCGAAGGTGCCGTCGCGCTGCGCCGCCACCGCGCCGCGCATGATCTGCAGCGTGTTGACCGGGAAGTGCGGGTTGCGCCGGAAGCCGGCGATGCGGTGGCGCTGGATGAAGCGCCGCATTTCGAGCATGTCGTATTCGGGCTTGTTCTTGATGCCGCCGAACGCCTCGGCCGGCGAGCGGTTGCCGGTCAGGCGGAACAGCCCGCCCAGCAGCACCGGCACGTACTCGAAGCGCGCGCCGGTGCGTTCTTCGATGGCGGGGATGACCTTGTGGCTGAGATAGGCGTTGGGGCTGCCGAAATCGAAAAGGAACTGTACTTTCACGTCGGGCATTTGTCGGTCTCTGTCTTCGGTTTTCGTTCTGGCCGCGGGAGGCGGGTTGGCGCGGGAAACGGCGGGCCGGGCGCTGGGGGGGCTTGCGGCCCGCGGCGCGATCACCAGCTCTCGATCCAGGGGCGCAGGTCGAGCTCGTGGGTCCAGGCGTCGCGCGGCTGCTGGTGCAGCATCCAGTAGGCGTCGGCGATGTGCTCGGGGTTGAGGATGCCGTCCTGCTCCTTGAGCTTGTAGCGCTCGGGGAAGTTCTCGCGGATGAATTCGGTGTCGATGGCGCCGTCGATGATCGGGTGCGCCACGTGCAGCCCCTTGGGCGCCAGCTCGCGCGCCATCGACTGGGCCAGCGCGCGCAGGCCGTGCTTGGCGCCGGCGAACGCGGAGAAGCCGGCGCGGCCGCGCAGGCTGGCGGTGGCGCCGGTGAAGAAGATCGAGCCGCGCTGGCGCGGCAGCATGACCCTGGCCGCTTCCCGGCCCATCAGGAAGCCGGCGAAGCAGGCCATCTCCCAGACCTTGAAATAGACGCGCGCGGTGGTGTCCACCACGTCGAAGCGCACGTTGGCGCCGATGTTGAACACGGCGACCTCGACCGGCGCGATATTGGCCTCGATCTCGCGGAACAGCGCGGCCATCTCCTCTTCCTTGCGCGCGTCGGAGCCGAAGGCGTGCGCGCTGCTGCCCTCGGCCTCGATCTGCGCCACCAGCGGCGCCAGCTTGTCGGCGTTCCTGCGCGTGACGCAGGCGATGTAGCCCTCGCGGGCGAAGCGGCGGGCGATCGCGCCGCCGGTGGCGTCGCCGGCGCCGATCACGAGCACGGCCTTTTTCTGGGTCATCTGTCTTCCTCCGGTTCGTCCTGGGCGGACGATTTTTGCGGAATCAAAAACTGCACAGCGGTCCAAAGTATGGGTAGGGGATCGCACCAAGTCAAGCGGGCGCCGCTGCGGGTGCCAGTTGCCGGCGATGCGCGCGGCGCGGGCCGGGTGACGGAGCCGGCATGCAGGACTGCATTGCAGTCCGCCGGCCGTTCGTGTTACCTTGCCCGCGCGAGATTGCCGACGCAGGCACCGCATCATCGAACCGGACAGAGGCAATGGCAAGACACCAGGAAGGCGCGCCGGCGCGGCAGGACATGGAGGACATGGCGGACATGGAAGACGCCGCGGACGCGCAGGCGCCCGCCGAGGCCGGCGCGGACCGCCATTTCGTGACCGCGCTCGCGCGCGGGCTGGAAGTGCTGCGCTGCTTTCCCGGCGGCGACAGCTTCCTCGCCAACCACGAGATCGCCGAGCGCTGCGGCCTGCCCAAGTCGACCGTCACGCGCCTGACCTACACGCTCACGCGGCTGGGCTATCTGCATCTGGTGCCGGAGAGCGGCAAGTACCGGCTCGGCACCGCCACCGCGGCGCTCGGCAGCACCATGCTGGCCGACCTCGACGTGCGGCAGGTGGCGCGGCCGCTGATGCAGCGGCTGGCCACCGAGACCGACGCCGTGGTCGCGCTCGCCACCCGCGACCGGCTCTCCATGCTGTACCTGGAATGCGCGCGCGGCGGCTCGATCGTCACGCTCAGCCTCGGCGTGGGCTCGCGCATCCCGCTGGCCACCACGGCCGCCGGGCGCGCGCACCTCGCGGGCCTGCCGCCGGCCGGGCGCGCCGAGCTGATGGAGCGCGTGCGCGCGCTCGACGAGGCCGCGTGGCCGGCGCTCGAGCGCGGCATCGATCTCGCCGTGGAGGAGTGCCAGGCCACCGGATGCGCGTCGTCGCTGGGCGACTGGATGCAGGAGGTGCACGCGGTCGCCATGCCGTTCAGCCCGGGCCACGGCCTGCCGATGATGGCGCTCAGCGTGGCCGGCGCGGCGCAGTATTTCCCGGCCGCGCGGCTGCTCGGCGAGGTCCGCGCGAAGCTGGTCGAGACCGTGCGCGAGATCGGCCGCGGGCTGGGCCAGCGCGTTTCGGCCTAGCCGCGCGTTTCCGCCTGGCCGGCGGCGCGCGTTCAGGCGGACGGCTGGTCCGCGCCGGGGGCCGCGCGCAGGCGGTACTCGGCCACCAGCCCGGCGGGCCGGTAGATCAGCGCCACGATCAGCCCCAGCCCGATCAGCATCAGCCGCAGCGAGGCGAGCTGGCTGGCGCTGAGCCACGCCACGTAGTCGTTGACGAAGCGCGTGCCTTCGAGCAGCGCCACCACGGTGAACGCCGACAGCAGCACGCCGCGGTTGCTGCCGCGCCCGCCGATGATCACGCCCATGAAGGCATAGGCGGTGAGGATCGGGCCGAACTGGGTCGGGTCGATGTACTGGTAGTAGAACGCATGCATGCCGCCGGCCAGCCCGATGGCGCCGCCGCCCAGCGCGAACAGCCGCAGGCGCAGCCACAGCACCGGCTTGCCCAGCGTGGCGGCCACCAGCGGGTCGTCGCGCAGCGCGCGCGCGGTGCGGCCCAGCGGCGCGCGCGCCACCACCTCGAACAGCGCGAAGACCGCCGCCAGCAGCGCCAGCGCGACGGCCAGCAGCGCGCCGTCGCCGGCCACCGGGCGCGGGATGTTGGCGATGCCGAGGCTGCCGCGCGTGAGCCATTCCTCGTGGATCGCGACCAGCTTCAGGCATTCGGCGAACCCCAGCGTGACGATGGCGAGGTAGTCCTCGGACAGCCGCGCGGAGATCAGGCTGGTCAGCGCGCTGGCGAGCATGGCCAGCGCGGCGGCGGCGGCCAGCGCCAGCCACGGGTTCCAGCCCAGGTGCGCGAGCTGCGCGCAGGCGTAGGCGGCCAGCATGTAGAAGCCGAACAGGCCGAAGTTGACCAGTCCGGTCAGGCCCCATTGCAGGTTCAGTCCGAGCGCGGCGATGCCGGCGATGGAGACCAGCATCAGCAGGGAGATCAGGTAGCTGCTCATGGTCCGCTTCCTTATTTCTGCACCGGCGCGCGGCCGAACACGCCCCACGGCCGCACCAGCAGCAGCGCGGCGAGCACGGCGAAGGCCACCAGCGTGCGGTAGTGCGACGGCAGCGCCAGCGTGGAGGCCTCGGCGGCCACGCCCATCACCAGCGCGCCGAACACCGCCGCCATCGGGTTGGCGATGCCGCCGAGGATGGCGGCGGCGAACACCGGCAGCACGTAGTTCCAGCCCATCTGCGGATCGAGCGTGGCGTCCAGCCCGACCAGCAGGCCGGCGGCGCTGGCCAGCGCGCCCGACAGGAACCACGTCAGCGCCACCACGCGCGCGCGCGAGATGCCGCGCACCGCCGCCAGCGCGGGATTGTCCGCCACCGCGCGCATGGCGCGGCCCAGCGGCGTGCAGCGGAACACGAGCCACACCAGCGCCAGGCTGGCCGCGCCTACCAGCACGATCAGCCATTGCTCGTAGTTCACGCGCAGGCCGCCCAGCGGCTCCAGCGCGGCCACGCGGAACGGGCGCGCCGGCTCGGTGTCGTAGCCCAGCGGCGTGCCGCCGGCGACGAAGCGCACCGCGTTCTCCAGCACGAAGGCCACGCCCATGCTGGCCACCAGCAGCGTCACGCCGGAGCGCTCGCGCAGGCGGCGGTAGACCAGCCAGTCCACCGCCACCGCCACCACGCCGCCCAGCGCCACGCCGGCCGCGGCAGCCCACGGCAGCGGCCAGCCCAGCACCGCGTTGAACAGGTAGATCAGGTAGGCGCCCAGCGTCAGCATGGCGCCGATGGCGAAATTGGCGAAGCGCAGCACGCTGAAGCTCAGCGCCAGCGCCAGCGCCGGCAGCGCCACCAGCAGGCCGGAGACCAGGCCGTTGAAGATGAGTTGAAGCATCGGTGTGGCCTTTTATGAAGCGCCGCCGGCGAGGCGGGTGTCGTGCGCGCGCGTGCCCAGGTAGAGCTGGCGCACCGCGTCGTCGTCGGCCAGGCCCGCGGCCGGCGCCACCAGCCGCACCTGGCCGGCGGCCAGCACCAGCCCGGTGTCGGCCGCGGCCAGCCCGAGGCGCACGTTCTGCTCGATCATCAGCAGCGTGATGCCGGTGGCGCGGATGCGCGCGATGACCTCGAACAGCAGCGCCGCGTTGCGCGGCGACAGGCCCGCCGAGGGCTCGTCCAGCACCAGCAGCGACGGCGTCTGCATCAGCGCCGAGGCCATCGCCACCATCTGGCGCTGGCCGCCGCTGAGCAGCCCCGCGCTGCCCGGCAGGCGCGCGCGGATCTCGGGGAACAGGTCCAGCACGTACTCCTGCCGCCGGCGCCGCGCCGCGCCGCCCGCGCCCCGGCCGGCGTGCAGGAATTCCCAGCCCAGCCGCAGGTTGTCGGCCACGCTGAGGTTGGCGAACACGTTGCCCTCCTGCGGCACGTAGGCCAGCCCCAGGCGCGCGCGCGCCGGGGCGTCGAGCGGGCCGAGCTCGCGCCCGCCCAGGCGCACGCTGCCGGCCGACAGCGGCAGCAGGCCGGCCACCGCCTTGAGCAGCGTGGACTTGCCCGAGCCGTTGGGGCCGATCACGGTCAGCGCGCCGCCCGGCGGCACCGTGAAGCTCACGCCGTGCAGGATGTCCTTGCCCCGGTAGCCGGCCGACACGCCCGCCAGCACCAGTTCTTGCGGCGCGTCCATCATGGCTCTCCCAGGTAGGCCTGGCGCACGCGCGTGTCGGCGGTCACGGCGTCGAAGCTGCCCTGCGTGAGCACCCGGCCTTCGGCCAGCACGTAGACGTGGTCGCACAGCGCGGCCACCATGTCCATGTTGTGCTCGACGATGGCGAAGGTCTTGCCCTCGCCGCGCAGCGCCAGGATGAACTGGCACAGCTCCTCGATCAGCGCCGGGTTGACGCCGGCGGCGGGCTCGTCGAGCAGCACGATGTCCGGCTCCAGCATCAGCGCGCGGCACAGCTCCAGCAGCTTCTTCTGGCCGCCGGAGAGCGCGCCGGCGGGCTGGTCGGCCAGCCGCGTCAGGCGCACGCGGGCGAGCAGCGCCAGCGCGCGCTCGATGGCCGCGGCCTCGGCGCGGCGCACGGCGCCGCGGCGCAACAGCAGGTTGCCCAGGCGCTCGCCGGGCTGGCGCGGCGCGGCCAGCAGCAGGTTCTCCAGCACGCTCAGGCTGTCCAGCTCGCGCGCGAGCTGGAAGGTGCGGGCGATGCCGGCGTGCGCGCGCCGGTGCACCGGCATGCGCGTGATGTCGGCGCCGGCCAGCCGCACCGTGCCGCGCCGCGGCCGCTGCGTGCCGGCCAGCACGTTGAACAGGGTCGACTTGCCGGCGCCGTTGGGCCCGACCAGGCCAGTGATGCGGCCCGGCGCCAGGCTGACCGAGGCGCCGTCGAGCGCGTGCACGCCGCCGAAGGACACGCTGACCGCCTCGGCCGCCAGCACGCGCTGCGCGCGCTGGCCGGGCGCGGCGCGGGCCGGCGCGGCGGCGGGGGCGCTGTCCAGGGCTGCCTGCGTCATCACTTGAGCGTGTCGACGAGCTGGTTGGCGCCGTTGCGGATCACGAAGTGGCCATACTCGCGGTTCAACTGGTCGCCGGTCGGCGTGAACTGGAAGTGCGAGCCGGCGCCGCTGTAGGCGATCGCCTGCCTGGCGCGCAGCGCCTTGAGGCCGTCGACGGGATTCTCCACGGTCTTGCCGGGGCCGTTGACCACCGGCAGGATGGACCTGGCGAACACCTGCGGGTCGGCGCTGCCGGCGCGCTCGATGGCCAGCGCCAGCACCGAGATCTCGTCCCACACGTTGGACGGGAAGATGGCCAGCGTGCCGGCCGGGATGCCGGCGACGCGGGCAAAGGTCTTGTACGCGGTGGAGTCCGCCGGCGGGATCGACTGGATGTGGTGGATGCCCTCGGCCACCGCCTTGCCCACGTTCTTGATGAAGGCGCCCTCGGCATCGGCCGACGACGAGTTGGCGTAGATGCGCGTGTCGCTGAAGCCGCTGCGGTAGACCTCGCGCGCGATGGCCGACAGGTCGGGCAGGTAGCTGGGCAGGAACACCGCGTCCGGCTTCTTGCCGAACACCTTCTCCACCTCGGCGCGATAGGAGGGCTGGTTGGGGTTGTAGAACACCGTGTCGAGCACCTGGCCGCCGCCCTTCCTGAACTCGGCCGCGAACGGCTCGACCATGCTCAGCGTGAACGGCGTCTGCAGCACCAGCAGCGAGGCCTTGCGCGCGCCGTCCTTGAGCGCGGCGCGCGCGAATACCGCGCCCCAGTCGCTGCCGCGCGCCTGGAAGCGCCACACCAGCCCCTTGTTGTCGCCCTGTGTGACCTCGTCGCCGGAGCCGCTGACCAGCAACGGGATGCCCTTTTCGATGGTCAGCGGCTTGATCGCCATCGCCACCGCGCTGCTCCACAGGCCGACGATGGCCGACACCTTGCCCACGTCCAGCAGCTTGCGCGCCGCGGCCACGCCGGCGGTGGGGTTGCTCTCGCTGTCCTCCACCAGGATTTCCAGCTTGCGCCCGCCCAGCACGCCGCCGGCCTCGGCGTTGATGTAGTCGGCGGCCTTGCGCGCGGCATTGGCCATGCCCTGGCCGTAGGCGCCGCCGCCGCCGGACAGCGGCACCAGCACGCCGATGCGGATGGGGCCGCCGCCCTGGGCCAGCGCCAGTTGCGGCGCGGCCAGCGCGGCCAGCGATGCGCCCGCGGCGCGCAGGAAGGCGCGGCGCTCGAACGAGGAAGAATCAGTCATGGCAGGTCGGGATCAGGAGAGGGCGGAAGAGAGCGGAAGAGCAGATGCGGGCGGGCGCCATCAGCGCGGATGGACGGCGGTGGCGTCCTCGCCGATCTGCAGCGCCTGGTTGAAGCGGTTGAAGAAGCCGCACAGCGAGATGCGCAGCGTCAGCTCGACCACCTGCGCCTCGCTGAAATGCGCGCGCAGCCGCGTGAAGACCTGGTCGCGGATGCGCTGCGGCGCCTGCGTGACGGCGACCGCGTATTCCACCACCAGCTTGTCCACCTCGTCGAGCTCGGGATGGTCGGCATAGTCGAGCAGGCGGCGCGCGCCGTCCTCGCTGATGCCTTCCACGGCCAGGCGCGGCGCGTGGCTGCGCACGCAGTAGTCGCAGTCGTTGAGCAGCGACACCACCACGATGGCCAGCTCGATGTAGCGGTACGGCACGCCGTTGCGCGCCTTGAGCTCGAGCAGCATGCGCGGCAGGTGCTCCACGGCCGGCGCCACGTGCGCGAGCACCGAGAACTGGTCGGCGAAATGGGCGCCGTTGCCGGTGAACTGGTCGAACAGCGCGCGGCGGGCCGGGTCGAAGGTGGCGGGGTCGAGTTCGCTGATGCGGGGCATGTGTGGTCCTGCTGGTGAAAGGGGAGGGCGTGCGGAAGGGCCGCGCGGGCGGATCAGTCGTCCCCGGCCGGCGCGCGGAAGCCGGCGCCGGGGTGCGGCGCCTGCAGGCGCGGGCCGTGGCCGAGCAGCTTGTCGCGCAGCGTGCCCGGCGCGTAGGCGGTCTTGTAGGCGCCGCGGCGCTGCAGCTCCGGCACCAGGTAGTCGACCACGTCGTGGAAGGTGCGCGGCGATTCCACCCAGGCCAGGTTGAAGCCGTCGATGCCGGTGTCCTCCATCCACGCCTGCAGTTCGTCCGCCACCTGCACCGGATCGCCCACCACCACCGGGCCGCGGCCGCCGATGGCGACGAATTCCACGGCGTCGCGCACGGTCCAGGTGCGCTGCGGGTCGAGCTTGCTGAACGAGGCCAGCGCCGACTGGCCGGCCTTGGTGTCGACGTATTCGAGCGTGTCGTCGGGCGCGTAGCGCGACAGGTCGATGCCGGTCCAGCCCGACAGCAGCGCCAGCGCGCCGTCGTAGCTGGCGCGCGCGCGGTAGGCGGCGTAGCGCGCCTGCGCCTTCTCCGCGGTCTCGTCGACGATGACCGTGAACATGGCGAACAGCAGCGCGCTGTCCGGCGCGCGGCCGGCCTCGGCCAGCGCCGCGCGCAGCGATGCCACCGAGCGGCGCAGGCCGTTGCGCGTGGGCGCGCCGACGAAGATGCACTCGGCATGGCGCGCGGCGAAGCGCGTGCCGCGCGCCGAGCCGCCGGCCTGGAACAGCAGCGGCGTGCGCTGCGCGGACGGCTCGCACTGGAAGATGCCGTCGAGGTCGAAGTAGCGGCCTTCGTGCCGCACCGCGTGCACGCGCGCGGGGTCGGCGTAGACGCCGCGCGCCTTGTCGCGCCGCACGGCGCCGTCCTCCCAGCTGCCTTCCCACAGCTTGTAGCAGACTTCCAGGAATTCGTCGGCGCGGTCGTAGCGCTCGTCGTGGGCGCGCAGCTCGCGCTGGCCCAGGCTGCGCGCGCCGCTTTCCAGGTAGGACGTGACCACGTTCCACGCCACGCGGCCGCCGCTCAGATGGTCCAGCGTGGTCAGGCGGCGCGCCAGCAGGTAGGGCGGCTCGTAGGCCACCGAGACCGTGACGCCGAAGCCGAGGTGCCGGGTGGCGTGCGCCATCAGCGGGATCAGCGGCACCGGATCGTTCATCGGCACCTGCGCGGCGGTGCGCAGCGCGGCGTCGGCCGCGCCGCCGAACACGTCGTAGACGCCGGTGATGTCGCCGAGGAACAGGCTGTCGAACAGGCCTTCCTCCAGCTTCCTGGCCAGCGCGACCCAGTAGCCCGGATCGAGGTAGTCGGCCGCGTGGTCGTCCGGCGCGGTCCATTGCCCGGGTGCAAGGTGCACCACGCAATTCATCATGAAGGCGTTGAAACGGATCTGGCGGATCGGGCGAGGCATGGCACGGCGGGCCGCGCGGCCGGCACGGGCGCGCGAGCGGAAACATCGGAACCGGCGATTGTTGCGTGCCGGCGCCGCCGCGCCAAGCGCCCATTTCGCATACGGATATGTGTTTCCTGATGCGTGCGCAGCGGCTATGGATATGCCAAATCGGTCGTTCGGTCTGGCCGCGCCAGCGTCTACGATGAGCGGCGGTTTTTTCATGCCCTCCTCGCCGCCGCCACCGGGCGGCGCACAGGCGGGCCGCCGCCGCTGCCGCGCGCGGCGCCCGCGGGATCCGGCCAACGGATTTCCCGCCGCGCGCGCTCCCCGCTTTCCATTTCCTCCCCCATCGTTCATGTCATCGCTACTGTCCTCCCTCCGGCGCCATGCCCTGGCCTCGCTGCTGCTCGCCTGCGCCGCCGTTCCGGCCCTGGCCGACGCCGCCTATCCGGCCAAGCCGATCACCTACGTGGTGCCCTACACGCCGGGCGGCACCAACGACAACGTTGCGCGCATCCTCACCCGGCGCCTGGCCGAGAAGAGCGGGCAGCCGGTCGTGCTCGACTACAAGCCCGGCGCCGGCGGCACGCTCGGCGCGGGTTTCGTGGCCGGCGCGCCGGCCGACGGCTACACGCTGCTGAATACCTCGATCGGCAACCTCGCCATCGCGCCGCAACTGATGAAGGTGCGGTTCGACCCGTTCTCCGACCTGGTGCCGGTGGCCTACGTCGGCAACTCGCTGGCCACCGTGGCGGTCAATCCCGCGGTGCCGGCGCAGACGCTGCAGCAGCTGATCGCCTACGCGCGCGCCCATCCCGGCCAGCTGACCTATGCCAGCTCCGGCAACGGCACGCCGGGCCATCTGGCCGGCGAGCTGCTCAAGCGCATCGCCGGCATCGACATCCGCCACGTGCCCTACAAGGGCAGCGCGCCGGCGGTGGCCGACGTGGTGGCGGGCCACGTGGACATCGTGTTCGATCCGCTCAGCGCCTCGTTCATCAAGGCCGGCAAGCTGCGCGCGCTGGCCTACTTCGGCGGCAGCCGCGCGCCCGAGCTGCCCGGCGTGCCGTCGATCCAGCAGGCCGGCATCCATGACTGGGAGGACGCGCTGGCCGGCTCGTTCTTCATCACCGCGCCCAAGGGCACGCCGCCCGAGGTGCTGGCGCGGCTGCGCCGGTGGATCGCGGAGATCCTGCACGAGCGCGACACCGTCGAGGCGCTCGCGCGCGTGCAGGTCGAGGTGCAGGCGCTGACGCCCGAGCAGACCGCGCAGAAGATCCGCTCAGTGCACGACCTCGCCCAGCGCGTGGTGCAGGCCGGCGGCGTGCAAAGCAACTGACGACATCATTCAACCCAAGTTTTTCCCGGAGATTCCCCCCATGAAGCTGGGACTGTTCCTGCTGGCCGCCGGCCACCATGCCGCCGGCTGGCGCTACCCCGGCGCCGAAGCCGGCACCGAGAACGTCGACCTGGTGGTGCGCATGACGCAGGCCGCCGAGCGCGCCAAGTTCGACATGGTGTTCTTCGGCGACCGCCTGCTGACGACCGCCGACTCGCATCCGTCGATGATCACCCGGCCCGACCCGCTCGCCATGCTGGCCGCGCTGTCGATGGTGACGAGCCACATCGGCCTGGCCGGCACCGCCTCCACCACCTACAGCGAGCCGTTCAACCTGGCGCGCACGCTGGCCACCGTGGACAAGCTCTCGCGCGGCCGGGCGGCGTGGAACATCGTCACCACGTTTGCCGACGGCTCGATCAACTTCAGCCGCGAGCGCCACCCCGACCACGAGCAGCGCTACGAGATCGCCGAGGAGTTCGTCAGCGTGGTCAAGGGCCTGTGGCAGTCGTGGGACCCCGATCCCTACGTGCTCGACAAGCAGGCCGGCGTCTACGTGGACGTGGCCAAGATGCACGCGCTGAACCATCGCGGCCGGCATTTCTCGGTGGCCGGCCCGCTCAACGTCACCAACAGCCCGCAGGGGCATCCGGTGCTGATCCAGGCCGGCTCGTCCGGCCCCGGCCAGGCGCTGGCCGCGCGCCACGCCGAGGTGGTCTTCACCGCGCAGCAGGACCTTGGCGCCGCGCGCGCGTTCGCGCAGGGGCTCAAGGCCCAGGTGACGGCGCAGGGGCGCGACCCGGCGCACTGCCTGATCATGCCGGGGCTGATGCCGATCATCGGCCGCACCGAGGCCGAGGCGCACGACAAGCTGGCGCTGCTGCAGTCGTTTACCGACCAGTCCAACGCGCTCGCCATCCTGACCGAGCAACTGATGATCGACGTCTCGGGCTATCCGCTCGACGGCCCGCTGCCAGATCTCGCGCTGGAGGCGGGCGTCCACAGCCGCAGCGTGCTGCTGCTCCAGCTCGCGCGCGAGCGCGGCCTGACCCTGCGCCAGCTCTATCACCTGGTGGCCAGCGCGCGCGGCCACCAGATCGTGGTCGGCACCGCGGCGCAGGTGGCGCAGCACATGATCGACTGGGTGGACGGCGGCGGCGCGGACGGCTTCAACATCATGCCGGCCTACTTCCCCGGCGGCCTCGACGACTTCACCGCCGAGGTGGTGCCGATCCTGCAGGAGCGCGGCGTGTTCCGCCGCGAATACGAGGCCGACACGCTGCGCGGGAACCTCGGGCTGCCGCTGCCGGCGCGGGCCTGACGCGCCGGCCCGCTACACGGCGCCGTCGGCGCGCAGCGCCTCCACCTGCGCGCCGCTGAAGCCCAGCGCGGCGAGGATCGGCGCGGTGTGCTCGCCGACGTCCGGCACGCCGCCCATGCGCGCCGGCACGCCGCCCAGCGTGGCGGGCGGCAGCAGCGCCTGCACCGGGCCGGCCGGCGTGGCCACTTCGCGCCAGCGGCCGCGCGCGGCGAACTGCGGGTGCGCCCACACTTCATGCATGTCGTTGAGCGGCGCGTTGGCGATGCCGCCGCGGTCGAGCCGCGCGACCAGCTCCGCGCGCGTCATGCGCCGCAGGTGGCGGCCGATCTCCGCGTCCAGCGCGGCCCGGTTGGCCACGCGCTGGTGGTTGGTCGAGAAGCGCGCGTCCGCCGCCAGCGCGGCGTCTTCCAGCACCTCGGCGCAGAAGCGCTGCCATTCGCGGTCGTTCTGCAGGCCGAAGATCACGCGGTTGCCGTCGCCGGTGCCGTACTGCCCGTAGGGCGCGATGGCCGGGTGCGACAGGCCGTTGCGCAGCGGCGGCTCGCCGCCGTAGTGGGCGAAATACAGCGGATAGGACATCCATTCGGCCAGCGCCTCGAGCATCGTCACCTCGACCCGCACGCCGGCGCCGGTGCGCCCGCGATGCAGCAGCGCCGAGAGGATGCCGGTGTAGGCGTACATGCCCGCGGCGATGTCGGCGATCGAGATGCCCGCGCGCGAGGGTTCGTCCGGCGTGCCGGTCACGGAGATCAGGCCGGCCGCGGCCTGGATCAGCAGGTCGTAGGCTTTCTTGTCGCGGTAGGGGCCGTGGTCGCCGTAGCCCGAGATGTCGCACACGATCAGCTTCGGGAAGGCCGCGTGCAGCGTGTCGAAATCGAGCCCCATGCGGCTGGCCGCGCCCGGCGCCAGGTTCTGGATGAAGACGTCGGCCTCGCCCAGCAGCTGCCGGAGGATGCCGGCCGCGCGCGCATCCTTGAGGTCGAGCGTCAGGCTCTCCTTGCCGCGGTTGGCCCAGACGAAGAACGACGACATGCCGTTGACCGTCTGGTCGTAGCCGCGCGCGAAATCGCCGCTGCCGGGCCGCTCGATCTTGACGACGCGCGCGCCCAGGTCGGCCAGCTGGCGGCTGGCGAAGGGCGCGGCCACCGCGTGTTCCAGGGCGAGGACGGTGATCCCGTCCAGTGGGGGAACTGAGAAAGGCAAGGGGGTCTCCAGGCATCGGTGCGGGCGCACGGTCCCGCGGACGACCGAGTATAGGAATGGAGACCGAGGCCGGCCAGTCGAGATTTCCTAACGCCGCTTCAAGGATGTCTAACGGACGGCGCCTGGTCCTCACCGGTGACGAAGCGGATGAACGCGCGCGCGTAGCCGGGCAGGTCGTCGAGCCGCTGCGCGACGATGCGGTGCTCGCGCCGCGCCCACGGTTCGTGCAGCACGACGCCCTCGACCAGGCCCTGCGCGATCGCGGGCGCGGCCACCGTGCGCGGCACCAGCGAGATGCCCGCGCCTTCCTGCACGCAGCGGATGACGGCCGGGAAGTTCGGCGCGTGCACGCGCACGCGCGGCTCCATGCCGGCTCTCGCCGCCATGTCCTTGAGGAACAGGAAGTTGCTGCTCTTGGCGCCGATCGACACCAGTTCGTACTGCAGCGCGTCGGTCAGCGTGACGCCCTCGCGCAGGCCGAGCGGATGGCGCGGCGGCACGGCGAACATCAGCTCGTCCTCGCCGTAGCGGATCGACTCCAGGCCGAGCAGGTCGATCTCGCCGGCCACCAGGCCGATGTCGGCGCGCTGCTCCAGCACCGCGTGCGCGGTGTCCTGGCTGAGGTGCTCCTCCAGCTCGACGTTGACGTTGGGATACGCCGCGAGAAAGCGGCTGAGCGCCGCCGGCAGGTTGTTCATGGTGCTGCTGTTGGCATGCACGCGGATGTGGCCCTCGGTGCCGTCGGTGTGCCGGCGCATCTCGTGCTGCAGCCGCTCGACGTTGCCCATGATGGTCCTGGCGTGGCGCAGCATGGTCTCGCCGGCGGCGGTCAGCGCCATGCCTTTCTGCGTGCGCCTGAACAGCGGCACGCCGACGGCCTGCTCCAGGTTCTTCAGCCGGTAGCTGGCCGACGGCGCGGTCAGGTGCACGTCGGACGCGCCCGCGGTCAGGCTCTTGGCCTGCGCGATGGCGAGGAACACGCGCAGGTCGGTCAGTTCGAATCGCAATGGTGTCTCCCGCGTGGCCGCCTCGGGCGCATGCGGCGCCGGGCCCGTATTAGAAGTTTTCGAAGGACCCCTCGTAGCTTTCGACTGGCCTCCGTGCCGGCCCCGATTCTATATTGTCGGCTCACGCCGGGGCTGCCGATGCCGCGCATGCCACCCGGATACCGCAAGCACAAGACGGAGACACCAGCATGATTTCCCCGATGGCCAGACTCGCCGCGGCGCTTTGCCTCGGCGCCGCACTCACGGGGCCCGCCGCGGCGCAGCCCGGGTATCCCGCGCGGCCGGTGCGCCTGGTGGTGCCGTATGCCGCCGGCGGCCCCACCGACACGTTCGCGCGCGCGCTGGCGCAGGGCTGGAGCCGGCAACTGAAGACCCAGGTGGTGGTCGAGAACCGCTCCGGCGCGGGCACCATCGTCGGCACGGAGAACGTCGCCAAGGCCGCGCCCGACGGCTACACGCTGCTGCTCACCACGGTCGCGCACGCGGTCAACCCGGCCATCCACGCCACGCTGCCGTACCGCACGCTCGAAGACTTCGCGCCGGTGGGGCTGGCGGCGCGCGCGCCGCTGGTGCTGGTGGTCAACAAGGCGGTGCCGGCGCAGACGCTCGGCGAATTCATCGCCTACCTCAAGGCGCATCCGGGCAAGGTCAACTACGGTTCCGCGGGCGTCGGCAGCGCTCCGCATCTCGGCGGCGAGCTGCTGAACCACATGGCCCACACCGGGGCCGTGCACGTGCCCTATCGCGGCAGCGCGCCGGCGATGGCGGACCTGATCGGCGGCCACGTCGCGTTCATGATCGACAGCGCGCCCACGGGCCTGGCGCAGGTGCGCGCCGGCACCGTGCGCCTGCTGGCCACGTCGATGGCGCGGCGCCTGCCGCAGACGCCCGACACACCCGCCATCGCGGAAGCGGTGCCCGGCTACGAGGCCTATACGTGGAACGCCGTGTTCGCGCCGGCGAAGACGCCCGCGGAGATCGTGCGCAAGCTCGCCGCCACGCTGGGCAGCACGCTGCAGGAGCCCGCGCTGCAGGCCAAGGCCAGCGAGCTCGGGCTGATCCTCGAGCCGAAGCCGGCGCCGGACGCGCTGGACCAGTTCGTGCGCGCGGAGATCGCCAAGTGGCAGCCGGTGGCGGTGGCCGCCAACATGAAGGCCGACTGAGCGCGGCAGCACGACAAACGCGGCACCAGCCCGCACAGGAGACCGAGCCGATGCAACACGACTACCAGCTATGCCCGCAGCGCTTCTTCGAGGACTTCGCCGTCGGCGAGCGCATGAACCTGCCGTCGCGCACCATGACGGACGCGCTGTTCGCCGCGTTCCAGCTCGCCAGCGGCGACAACCATCCGGTCCACTACGACGTGGAGTATTGCCGCGCCCACGGCATGCCGCACATGCTCGCGCACGGCTTCCAGGTGCTGATCCAGACCGCCGCGGGCGCCGGCCTGTTTCCCCACATGGTGGAACAGTCGCTCAAGGCCTTCATCGAGCAGAGCAGCCGCTTCCTCGCGCCGGTCTTCGTCGGCGACACGCTCTACGGCAGCCTGACCGTCGCCGAGCTGATCCCGGGCCGCACCACGGGCGTGCTGGTGATGCGCTCCGAAGTGCGCAACCAGCGCGGTGTGTGCGTCATGGAGGGGACGCAGAAGTACCTGCTGCGCAAGCGGGTGCCGCAGGCGGGCTAGCGCCCG
>NZ_AQPL01000162.1:0-14006 GCF_000395345.1 Cupriavidus sp. WS
CCGCAGGCGGGCTAGCGCCCGCCACGTCTCTGCGTTCCGACGCGGCCGCCGCGCGATGCGGCGCCGCTCACGCGCGGATCTCCGCCGCGGCCGGCACCAGCAGGTGCACCAGGCGGTTGATGCCGCGCGCATCCACTTCCGATGCCGCCACCACGTAGCTGAGGCTGCCGATCGCGCGCCCGTCCTCGTTGACGATGGGCGCGGCGATGCCGACGCGGCCGGGGTCGATCTCGCCGTGCGAGACGACGTGGCCCGCGCGGCGCAGGCGGCTCAGGGCCTGGCGGAACGCGGCCCAGTCCTCGCCCAGGCCGGCGGCGCGGATCTCGTCCGCGTGCTTGTGGTATAGCGCCTGCAGCGTGCGCGTCTGCTGGAACGCCAGGATGATGCGCGAGGTGGCGCCGCGGAACATGATCATCGGCCGGCCGCGCTCATAGCTCACCACGGCCTGCGGCCCCTGGTTGAGCACCTGGTGCACGCACAGCACCGAGTCGCCGAACGCGCGGCACAGCAGCATCACCGATCCCGGCGGCGCGTAGGCGATCAGCTCGTCCATGATCGGGCGCGCCTGCTGCAGCATCGGGTCGGTCAGCTGGATCTGGCGGTCGAGCTGGATGATGGCCGGCCCCAGCACGTAGCGGCCCGCGCCGGCCGTGGCGACCAGCCCCAGCTCCATCAGGTTCGACAGGTAGCGGTAGGCGCTGCTGATCGACACCTCGAGCTGCGCGGCCGCTTCCTCGGCGGTCCATACCGGCTTCTCCAGCGAAAACAGCTTCAGTACGCCGAGCGCACGATCGGTCGCCATTCTTCGATGCTCCTTGGTTCCATCCCCGAAGCATATCACCGAGCCCTTTCTTGAATGCAAGAATCTCGCCAGGTGCGCATAGTGGTAAACGTTAAATGCATAATTCGCACAATATGAGAATAATGCATTCACTCGGTGCGCCCCCCCAAGCGCGGTACCGCATTTGGACCCAGGAGATTCCATGAGACTCATCAGCTTCACCCACGGTGGCCGCGAGGCCTTTGGCGTCGTCGTCGGCGACCGCATCGTCGATCTCGCGCCGCATCGCGACGCCGTCGGCGCCAGCCTGCGCGAGGCGCTGGCGCGCGGCGCCCTGCCGCGCATCGCGGCGATCGCCGCCGACAGCCAGCCGTCGCTGGCCGTGGCGGACGTCGAATTCCTGCCGGTGATCCCCGATCCGGCCAAGATCCTCTGCGTCGGCATCAACTACGCCTCGCACGTGCGCGAGACCGGCCGGGAGATGCCCAGGTACCCGATGTTCTTCACGCGCTTCGCCGATTCGCAGGTGGCCCACGGCAAGCCGATCGTGCGCCCGCGCGCATCGGAAAAGCTCGACTTCGAGGGCGAGCTGGCCGTCGTCATCGGCAAGACCGCGCGCCACGTCGCCGCGGCCGACGCGCTCGGCTACGTTGCCGGCTATGCCTGCTACAACGACGGCAGCGTGCGCGACTGGCAGAAGCACACCATCCAGTTCACGCCGGGCAAGAACTTCCCGCAGACCGGCGCGTTCGGGCCGTGGCTGGTGACCAGCGACGAGATCCCCGACCCGTCGCAACTGACGCTGACCACGCGCCTGAACGGCGAGGTGGTGCAGCAGGCGCGCACCGACGACCTGATCTTCAGCGTGGGCGACGTCATCGCCTACTGCTCCACCTTCACCGAACTGCGCCCGGGCGACGTGATCATCACCGGCACCACCGGCGGCGTGGGCGCGTTCCGCAATCCGCCGCTGTGGATGCGCGCGGGGGATGTGGTCGAGGTGGAAATCTCCGGCATCGGCGTCCTGCGCAACGGTATCCAGGACGAATGACGCTGTCCGGCGCCGCCGCGCGCCGGCCGAGGAGAGACTCATGACGCAATCCACTTCGCTCGCCGCCGCCGTGCTGGTGGTCGGCGCGGGCCCGACCGGCCTGACGCTGGCCAACGTGCTCGGCCGGCAGGGCATCGACACCATCCTGATCGACCGCAAGGCCAGCACCGTGGCCGAGCCGCGCGCGGTCTCCATCGACGACGAATCGCTGCGCACCATGCAGGCGATCGGCCTGGTGGAGGCCGTGATGCGGGACGTGGTGCCCGGCTACGGCGTGCATTACCTGACCCGCCCGGGCGGGCGCTGCTTCGCCAAGGTGGAGCCCACCGCGAGCGAGTACGGCTACCCGCGCCGCAATGCGTTCCGCCAGCCGCTGTTCGAGGCCGCGCTGCGCGAGGGGCTGGCGCGCCATGCGTCGGTGCGCGTGCTGTTCGGCCACACGCTCGAAGCGCTGTCGCAGGACGAGGACGGCGCGCATGCGGTGGTGCAGGGCCCCGGCGGGCCGCTGCGCA
Organism: Cupriavidus sp. WS; assembly: GCF_000395345.1. Taxonomy (NCBI): domain Bacteria; kingdom Pseudomonadati; phylum Pseudomonadota; class Betaproteobacteria; order Burkholderiales; family Burkholderiaceae; genus Cupriavidus; species Cupriavidus sp. WS. The sequence continues at coordinate 2,345 of NZ_AQPL01000162.1, forward strand.
TCGACGCGGCCTACGTGGTCGGCACCGACGGCGGCCGCAGCTTCGTGCGGCAGTCGATCGGCGCGACGCTGGCCGGCTCGTCGTTCAACGCGCGCTGGCTGGTGGTCGACACCGAGAACGACGACGATCCGTTCTGGCAGACGCGCGCCTACTGCGACCCGTCGCGCCCGGTGGTCGACGTGCCCGGCCCCAACCGCACGCGCCGCTTCGAGTTCCTGCTCAAGCCCGGCGAGACCGACGAGGAGGTGCTGCGGCCCGAGCGCCTGGCCGAGCTGCTGCGCCCGTTCCGCGGCAACCGCCCGGCCGAGGTGGTGCGCAAGACCGTCTACACGTTCCATGCCCGCGTGGCGGACCGCTGGCGCGCGGGGCGCGTGTTCCTGGCCGGCGACGCGGCGCACCTCACGCCGCCCTACGCGGGGCAGGGCATGAACAGCGGCGTGCGCGACGCGCACAACCTGGGCTGGAAGCTCGCCGCGGTGCTGCGCAACCGGATCGCGCCGGCCGCGCTCGACTCCTACGAGACCGAGCGGCGCGACCATGCCTGGGCGCTGATCCGCCTGGCGCTGAACCTGGGCGTGGTGATGGCGCCGCGCAGCCGCCTGTCGGCATGGGCCTGCGCGGCGTTCTTCCGCGCCACGGCGCTGGTGCCGCCGGTGCGCGACTACTTCCTGCAGATGAAGTTCAAGCCCAAGCCGCGCTTCCACGACGGCCTGCTGGTGGCCAGCGCCGCCGACACCGCCGGGCTGGTCGGCACCATGCTGCCGCAGCCGAAGGTGCGCACCGCCGACGGGACCGAACTGCCGCTCGACGAGATCACCGGCGACGGCTTCGCGCACGTCGCCATCGGCGCGGCGGCCATGACCGGCACCGGCGTCGACACCGACGCCGACGCCGATACCGCCGACACGGCCGGCGGGGGGCGCGCGCTGTGGCGCCGGCTGGAAACGCGGCGCGTGGTGCTGCTGCCGCGGCTCGATGACCAGGCGCTCAGGCTGGCCGCGCGGCACGGCTACGTGCCGGTGGCGCTGGCGCCCGAGGCCACGCCGAAGACGCTGCGCGCGCTGGCCGGCAAGGTGGTCGTGGTGCGCCCGGACCGCTACGTGGCCGGCGTGTTCGGCCACGACGACGCCGAGGCGCTGGCCGCGGCGCTGGGCCGGCGGCTCGGCATCGACATGGCGCGCGCCGGCGCGGCGCCGGCACTCGTCGCCACCGCGCGCGCCGCATAGGCGCGCCGCCGGCCGGCACAACAGACAAGCAGGACGAACATGACCACACTACAGACTTCCACGCCGCTGCGGCTGCATCACCTCCATCTGCGCAGCACCGCGCCGGACGCGCTCGCGTCCTTCTACCAGGACCTGTTCGAACTCCGGCGCGTGCCGGCGCCCGCCGGCACCGTGGCGCTGGCCGGCGGCGAGCGCGCCGTGGTGATCGGCCAGGGCGAAGACGCCGGGCTCGCCGTGGCGGCCTACGCCGCGCGCTCGGCGCAGGACCTGGCCGCGCTGCGCGCGCGCCTGGCGGACCTGGCGCGCGATGCCGGCCCGGCCGGGGAGATCTTCTTCGCGCCGGGCGCGTTCACGGTGGCGGACCCGCAAGGGCGCGTGCTGCTGTTCGGCGTGCCGCGCGCCGGGCGCGAGCCGGACCGGCTGTCCGCGCGGCTGCAGCACACGGTGTTCCAGACCACCGACCTCGCCACCGTGGTCGACTTCTACGTGCGGCGCATCGGCTTCACGGTCTCGGACGAAGTCGTCGCCGACGACGGCGCGATCGCCACGTGCTTCCTGCGCTCGGACGACGAGCACCACTCGCTGGCGTTCTTCCAGGGCTCGCAGAACGCGTGGGACCACCACTGCTACGAGACCAGCTGCTGGAACGACATCCGCGACTGGGGCGACCGCTTCGCGCGCGTGCGGCGCGGCATCTTCTTCGGCCCCGGCCGCCACGGCCCCGGCAACAACCTGTTCTTCATGGTGACGGACCCGGACGGCAACCGCGTGGAGCTGTCGGCGGAGCTGGAGCGGGTGGACGCCGGGCGCGCGCCGGGCGTCTGGCCCCACGAGGAATACACGCTCAATTCCTGGGGGCGCGGCTGGATCCGCACCTGACCCGCGGGTTCGCGGCGCCGGCGCGCGCCGCCTGTTTCGATTCATCAGAAAAAAAGAGGGGGATACCCCCGCTACCGGAGACAACGCCATGCTCGCTCATGGTCAGCCCCTGTTCGTCCACGAAGTCATCGACGCCCGCCCGATCGGGCGCTTCCAGTACCTCGCCATCGGCCTGTGCATCCTCGTCGCGGTGCTCGACGGCTTCGACACCCAGACCATCGGCATGCTGGCGCCGTCCATCGGCGCCAGCCTCGGCGTGCCGGTCAAGGCCTTCGGCCCGGTCTTCGGCGCCGGCCTGGTCGGCATGCTGCTGGGCGCCGTGGTGCTCGGCCCGCTGGCTGACCGCTACGGCCGCAAGACGATGATCGTGTTGTCCTGCGTGCTGTTCGGCAGCCTCTCGCTGGCGACGGCCTACGCGCAATCGCTGGAGCAGTTGCTGGTGCTGCGCCTGCTGACCGGCATCGGCCTGGGCGGCGCGCTGCCCAACGCCATCGCGCTGGCTTCCGAGTACGCGCCGCGGCGCCACGCGCGCAGCACCGTCACCACGCTGATGTGCGGCATGCCGCTGGGTGCCGTGCTGGGCGGCGCGGTGTGCGCGCTCATGCTGCCGCGCCTGGGCTGGCAGGCGGTGTTCGTGGTGGGCGGCGTGCTGCCGCTGGCGGTGGCGCTGCTGATCGCGCTGACCATGCCGGAGTCGGCGCGCTTCCTGATCGCCCGCGGGCAGGACATGGCGCGGCTGGCGGCCATCATGCGCCGCATCGCGCCGGACCTGCGCGGCGACGAGTCCTACCGCGCCGCCGACGGCGCGGCGGCCGGCGTGCCGATCCGGCTGCTGTTCACCGAGGGCCGCGCCGCGGGCACCATCCTGCTGTGGATTCCGTACTTCCTCAACCTCGTGGCGCTGTACTTCATCGTCAGCTGGATGCCCGCGGTGCTGATCGGCGCGCATCATCCGGCCTCGGTCGGCATCGCGGCGATCACGGCGTTCAGCATCGGCGGCGTGCTCGGCTCGCTGATGCAGGGCGCGCTGATGAACCGCTTCGGCGCGCGGCCGGTCCTGCTGTGCGAGCTGCTGGCCTATGCCGCGCTGGCGCTGGTGCTGGCCACGTGGCCGCATGACTACGCGGTCGTGATCGCGGCCAGCCTGGCGATCGGCGTGACGGTGCAGGGGGCGCAGGCCGGCCTGAACGCGCTGGCCGCCGAGATCTATCCCACCCGCATGCGCGCCACCGGCATCGGCTGCGCGGTCGGCATCGGCCGCATCGGCTCCATCAGCGGCCCCGCGCTGGGCGGCGTGCTGCTGGGCTGGAACTGGAGCGCGGGCGACATCTTCATGGCGGGCATCGTGCCGGCGCTGGCCGCCGCCATCGCCGTGGCCGTCAACCGGGCGCCGCGCTAGGCCGGACGGTTCCGCCATCGCTTCACCATCAGGCCGGCCGCGCCACCGCGCGGCGGGGCCTTCATCAAGAAAAAAAACGGAGGAGACCATGAAGCAGTCGGTAATGGCCGCGGCGCTGTGCGCCTGCGCGGCCGGGGCGAGTCACGCCCAGGCGCAGTCGGTGACGCTGTACGGCGTCGTCGACACCGGCATCGAATTCGTGTCCGGCGTGGGCGCCGCGCGCGACCACCTGGTGCGCATGCCGGGCCTGGCCGGCACGGTGCCGTCGCGCTGGGGCCTGCGCGGCACCGAGGACCTCGGCGGCGGGCTCAAGAGCCAGTTCGTGCTGGAGTCCGGCTTCGCGCCGGACGCCGGCACCTCCAACCAGGGCGGCCGGCTGTTCGGCCGGCAGGCGTGGGTGGGGCTGTCGGGAAGCTGGGGGCAGGTCGCGCTCGGCCGCCAGTACACCATGCTGTTCTGGTCGATGCTGGAGCCGGACATGCTGGGCCCGAACACCTTCGGCTCGTCGTCGCTCGACAGCTACCTGCCGAGCACGCGCGCCGACAACGCGATCTCCTACAAGGGCACGTTCGGCGGGCTCACGGTCGGCGGCACCTACAGCTTCGGCCGCGATACGGTCAACGCGGGCCCGAGCCCGTCCGGCGCCAACTGCGCCGGCGAAAATCCCGCCGACCAGCGCGCGTGCCGCGAATGGTCGGTGCTGCTGAAGTACGACACCAGCTGGTGGAGCGTCAGCGCCGCCTACGATTCGCTGCGCGGCGGCCCCGGCGCGTTCGGCGGCCTGACGAGCAGCCGCCTGCGCGACGACCGCCTGACCGTCAACGGCTACGTCAACTTCAAGAACGGCAAGGTCGGCGGCGGCCTGCTGCGGCGCGACAACGACGGCAGCGCCACGCCGCGCAGCGACCTGTGGTTCCTCGGCGCATCCTATGCGCTGACGCCGGCGTTCAGCGTGGACGCCGAGGCGTTCTACCTGCGCTTCCGCCACAGCGCCGACAAGGCCTGGCTGTACGCGGCGCGCGCCACCTATGCGCTGAGCAAGCGCACTTCGGTGTACGGCACGGCGGGCTTCCTGGACAACCGCGGCAACCTCGCGCTCTCGGTCAGCTCGGGCGCGATCGGCGCCAACCCGGCGCCGGGCGGCAACCAGCTCGGCGCGATGGTCGGCATCAAGCATATTTTCTGAACCCCTCCCGACCCCTCTCTAACCCCTCTTGCGCAAGGAGACGACCATGCCGACCCGCACCCTCGTCGAAGACCTGGTGGATGCCGGCCACATCCTGTTCCATGAAGGCGTGCTGGATGCGTTCGGCCACGTCAGCGCGCGGCACCCGGACGGCGAGCGCTTCCTGATGTCGCGCAGCATGGCGCCGGTGCAGGCCGGCGCGGGCGACATCCTCGCCTTCGGCCTGGACGGCGAGCCGGCCGACGCGCAGGGCCGCAAGGTGTTCCTGGAGCGCCATATCCACGCGGCGCTCTACCGCGCGCGGCCCGAGGTGCGGGCGGTGGTGCACAGCCACTCGCCCGCGCTGATCCCGTTCGGCGTGGTGTCCGGCGCGGCGCTGCGCCCGGTGTGCCACATGAGCGGCTTTCTCGTGCACGGCGCGCCGGTGTTCGACATCGCCGACGTGGCCGGCGACGGCTCGGACATGCTGATCCGCGACCGCCGCCTCGGCGACGCGCTGGCCGCCGCGATGGGCGGCGCCACCATCGTGCTGATGCGCGGCCACGGCGTCACCGTGGCGGCGGATTCGGTCGAGAAGGCGGTCTATTGCGCGGTGTATGCGCAGGCCAACGCGCGCCTGGTGCTCGACGCCGCGCGCCTGGGCGGCGAGATCCGCTACCTCACCGCGGCCGAAGGGCTGGCCGCCGAGCATGCCAACGACGGCCAGATCGGCCGCGCCTGGGACCTGTGGCGCCGCGCCGCGCGCCAGGCCACCGCGGGGCTGCGCTGAGCGCCGCGCACCAGGAAAAGAACAAAAGAACACCGACGATACCAGGAGACCAACCACATGAAGCCGCCCCCATCCATCAGTTCCCCTGCGCGCCGCGAGGCGCTCGCGCGCGGCGCGCTGTGCCTGCTCGCCGCGGCGGTGCCCGCGCTGCCGGCGCTGGCGCAGGAACCCTGGCCCGCGCGTCCCGTCAGGCTCATCGTGCCGTCCGCGCCCGGCGGCGGGACCGACGTCTACGCGCGCCTGGTCGCGACGCTGCTGTCGCGCTCGATGAAGCAGTCGTTCGTGGTCGACAACCGTCCCGGCGCGAGCGGGCACATCGGCACCCAGGTGGTCGCGCATGCGCCGGCGGACGGCTATACGTTCCTCGTGACCGCCAACGCCGCGGTCGCCATCAGCCCCGCGCTGTACCGCAAGCTGCCGTTCGACGTGGAGAAGGACCTCGTGCCGGTGGCGCGCGGCGTGCTCGCGCCGATGGTGCTGGTGGCCAACCCGGCGGCCGGCATCGGCAGTCTCGGCGAGCTGGTGCGGCTGGGCAAGGAGCGGCCCGGCGCGATTCCCTACGGCTCGGCCGGCGAGGCCAGCCCGCCCTACCTCGGCGTGCGCATGATCGAGGAAGCCACCGGCGCGCGCTTCCTGCACGTGCCGTACAAGGGCGTGGGCGCGGCCTACCAGGACCTGCTCAGCGGACGCCTGCAGTTCATGTTCACGGACCTGAGCTCGGTGCAGCCCTACATCAAGGCCGGCAAGCTCAAGCCGCTGGCCGTGAACCAGGCCAGCGCGATGCTGCCCGGCGTGCCCTCGCTGGCCGAGCCCGGCCCCGCGCGGATCGACATCTGGACCTCGTTCAGCGTGTTCGCGCCGGCCGGCGTGCCGGCGCCGATCCTCAAGAAGATGAGCGACGAGCTCAACGCCGCGATGAAGACCCCGGAGCTGGCGGGCGCGCTCGAGGCCAATGCCCTGGTGCCGGTGTTCGACACGCCGGCAGCGTTCCAGGTGTCGATGCGCAAGGAACGCGAGCAGTGGGCGTCGTTCATCAGGCGCAACGGCATCCGTATCGAATGACGCGCCCCCGCGCGCCCCTGATTGCAGTCATCGTGGAGACGAACCAATGAAGCTGGGACCCGACAACAAACGCGCCATGCTGATCGACGGCGAGCTGACCGCCGCCGCCGGCGGGCAATGGCTGGAAAGCCTCAACCCCGCCACCGAGGAAATCATCGGCCAGGTGCCGGCCGGCGGCGCCGCGGACATCGAGCGCGCGGCGCGCGCCGCGAGCGCGGCCGCGCCGGCCTGGCACGGCCTGGGCATCGAAGGGCGCGCGGCCTGCCTGCGCGAGTACGCGCGCCGCATCGAGGCCGCCGCCGAGGCGCTGCTCGAGGCCGAGGTCGCCGACACCGGCAACACGCTGGCCGCGCTGCGCGGCGACGTGCATGCCGCGTCGTGGGGGCTGAACTACTACGCCGGGCTCGGCTACGAGCTCAAGGGCGAGTCGATTCCGGCCACCACGCCGGACAACCTGCACATCACGCTGCGCGAGCCCTACGGCATCGTCGGGCGCATCGTGCCGTTCAACCACCCGGTCATGTTCGCCACCGCGCGCACCGCGGCCGCGCTGATCGCCGGCAACGCGGTCATCGTCAAGCCGCCCGAGACCAGCTCGCTGTCCGCCACGCTGCTGGCGGAGATCGCGCGCGACGTGTTTCCGCGCGGCGTGATGAACATCGTCACCGGCACCGGCCGCGCCGCCGGCGAGGCCATCGCGCGCCATCCGGACATCAAGCGCATCGCGTTCATCGGCTCGCCGCAGACGGCGCGCCAGATCCAGCGCAGCGCGGCCGAGGTCTGCGTCAAGCACATCTCGCTCGAACTCGGCGGCAAGAACCCGCTGATCGTGTTTCCCGACGCCGACGTGGACGGCGCGCTCGACGCGGCCGTGCGCGGCATGAACTTCCTCTGGCAGGGCCAGTCGTGCGGCTCCACCAGCCGGCTGCTGGTGCACGACAGCCTCTACGAGCGCTTCGTCGAGGGCGTGGCGGAGCGCGTCGGGCGCATCCGCATCGGCGACCCGCGCGCGGCGGACAGCACGATGGGGCCGGTCAACTCCAGGGGCCAGCACGACAAGGTGCTGGGCTACATCGAGGCGGCGAAACAGGACGGCGCGCGGCTCGTGGCCGGCGGCAGGCGCCCGGCCGGCAGCGCCTTCGCGCGCGGCTACTGGGTCGAGCCGACCGTGTTCGCGGACGTCACGCCCGGCATGCGCATCGCGCAGGAGGAGGTGTTCGGCCCGATCCTGTCGATCATGCGCTGGTCCGACGCCGCGCAGGCCATCGACATGGCCAACGGCATCGAGTACGGCCTGACCGCCTCGGTGTGGACGCGCGACCTGGGCACGGCGATGCGCACGGTGCGCCGGCTGCAGGCGGGCTATATCTGGGTCAACGGCGTCGGCACCCACTACAAGGGCGTGCCGTTCGGCGGCTACAAGAACTCGGGCGTGGGCCGCGAGGAGGGCATCGAGGAGATGCTGAGCTACACCGAGACCAAGGCGGTCAACATCGTCGGCGCCTGAGGTGCGCCGCGTCCCTTGCCCCGCGCCTTGCCCCAGCCACATCCCTTTCCGGGAGGAGAAATGAAACCGCTGTACGTTGAAGATGTGATCGATGCCCGGCCGTTCGGGCCGTTCCAGTGGCTGTTGTTCGCCATCTGCTTCCTGATCGCGCTGATGGATGGCGCCAGCATCCAGGTCATGGGCCTGAGCGCGCCGACGATGGCGCACTCGCTCGGGCTCGGGCCGGAGCAGCTGGGCCCGGTGTTCGCCGCGTCCGAGATCGGCTTCATGGCCGGCGCGCTGTTCTTCGGCCCGCTGGCCGACCGCTTCGGCCGCAAGTCCGTGCTGGTGCTGTGCACGCTGCTGTTCGGCGTGGCCTCGCTGTGCACCGCGGCGGCGACCGGCTTCGGCATGCTGCTGGCGCTGCGCGTGCTGACCGGCATCGGCCTCGGCGGCGCGGCGCCGTGCTTCGTGAGCCTGGCGACGGAGTTCGTCGCGCAGCGGCTGCGCGCGCGCGTGGCCTCGCTGCTGTGGGCGGCAGTGCCGGCCGGTGGCGTGCTGGCCGGCTTCGCCGGCAGCCGGCTGATCCCGGCCTTCGGCTGGCAGGCCATGTTCCAGGCCTTCGGCGCGGTGACGATCGCCGGCGCGCTGCTGGTGTGCCTGTGCGTGCCGGAGTCGCTGCGCTTCCTGATCCTGGCCGGGCGCCAGGGCGCGGCGACGCAGCGCATCCTCGCCCGCCTCGGCGTGGACCCGCGGCAGCGCGGCACCATGCTGCGCATGCGCGAGGCGGTGCCGCAGGGCATGCCGGCCTCGCACCTGTTTACCGGCGGGCGCGCGCGTTTCACCGGCTTCCTGTGGCTCGGCTTCTTCCTGAACTTCATGACGCTGATCGGCGTGCTGGCCTGGACCACCACGCTGCTGCGCGGGCACGGCATGTCCCTGCCGGACACCTCGCTGGTGCTGGCCTGGAACAACGTCGGCGGCATGGTCGGCGTGGCGCTGGCCGGCAAGCTGATGGAGCGGTTCGGCACGTTCCGCTTCCTGGCCATGCTGCTGGCCAGCGGCAGCGTGGCGGTGGCGCTGACCGGGCTCGCCGGCGCGCAGCTCGCGTTCGCCGCGGCGTGCTCGATGCTGACCGGGTTCTGCGTCGGCGGCGCCACCTCCGGCATGATCGGCCTGGCGGCCCTGGGCTATCCCACCGCCATCCGCTCGACCGGCGTGGGATGCGGTCTGGCGGCCGGCCGGCTCGGCGGCGCGACCGGGCCGCTGCTGGTCGGCGCGCTGGTCGGCGCCGGCATGGACACCACGCAGACCTTCGCGCTGATCGCCATGCCGTCGCTGCTTGCCGCGTTCGCCGTGCTGGCGATGCGCCGCGCCGGCGGCGCGCCGGCCCCGGCCGCGGCCGGCGCGCGTTGACGATTCTCGCCGGGGCGGTTGCCCCGGCTACTTTTCCTTGCCGCCATGACCACCGATACCAGCAGGCCCTTCGAGACGCTTTCCACCATCGCGGTGTCGCCGCATGAACGGTCCGGGTTCTGGCGCGAAGCCATCCGCGGCAGCTTCGGCGGACTGCATGTCGACACCTACGGACGCGACGCCTTCGACGGCGCGCTGCGCATGGCCAGCGTCGGGCAGACCCGGCTGTGCCGCGTGACCGCGCAGGCCCACCGCGCGACCAACCTGCCGGCGCATGCCGCCGACGCGCCGCGCCGCTACAAGGTGGTGGTCCAGTTCGAGGGCGAGTCCCGCTTCGAGCAGGATGGCCTGGCCGCGTGCCTGGCGCCGGGGGACTGGGCCATCTACGACACCGCGCGCCCGTACCGCATGACCGCGAGCCGGCCGGTGGACCTGGCCACGATGGTGGTGCCGCACGCGGCGCTGCCGCTGTCGCCGCGCGAGCGCCGCGCCGTGCTGCTGCGCGCGCACAGCGCGCGCGGCGGCGCCGGTGGCCGGATGGCCGCCTGCATGGCCGGCGCGCTGGCGGGGGCTGCGATGTCGGAAGCACAGGCGGGCGAGCTGGGCGAGGCGCTGGCCGCGGCGGTGCGGGAGCAGCTCGCCGCCGCGCCCCGGCACCTGCTGCCGGCGGTGCTGCGCGAGCGGATCGTGGAATACGTGCGCTGCCATCTGGCGCGGGCGGACCTGTGCGTCGACCAGATCGCGGCGGCGCTCAATTGCTCGAAGCGCTACCTGCACATGGTGTTCGACGCCGACGGCATGACGCTGGCCCGGTACATCCAGCAACTGCGCCTGGCGCAGATCAGCCAGGACCTGGCGGACCCGGCGCTGGGCGCGCATTCGATCACCGAGATCTCGATGCGCTGGGGCTTCGTCAGCAGCGGGCATTTTTCCCGCAGCTTCAGGCAGGCCTTCGGCACCACGCCGCGCGACTACCGCGCGGCCAGCCTCGCGGGACGGCGCTAGCCGAGCCGGTGGATCCCGCTCAGCACGTGGGCTTCCATGCCGCCGTCGCAGGGGATGTTGGCGCCGCGGATCCAGGCGCTTTCGTCGCTGCACAGGAAGGCCACCAGCGGAGCGATGTCCGCGGGCCGCCCGGCGCGCTCCATGAGGCGCATGTCCTCCTCGGCGCGTTCGCCGAGGGTCTTGAGGAAATCCTGGTGGATCGGCGTTTCCACCGGCCCCGGGCTGACCGCGTTCATGCGGATGCCGCGCTCGCGCCAGCGCCAGCGGCATTGCAGGGTCCACACCACCAGCGCTTCCTTCGACAGGAAATAGGCGCGCGCGTCGTCCACGCCGTGGCTCGCGCAGAACGCCGGCACGTCTTCGGGCTGCCGGACTTCGAGCAGCGCCAGCGCCTGCGCGGCGTCCTGGTGCCAGCCGAAGCCGGCCAGCGAGGCCAGGTTGACGATGGCCGCGCCGTTGTTGAGACGGGGCAGCAGGGCCTCGGTGAACAGCCGCAGGCCGGTGAAGTTGACCTGCAGCACCGGCACGGTGCCGCGCGTGGGCGGCAGGCCGGCGATGTTGCACAGCGCGTCGGCGCGCTCGATGCGCGCGGCCGCGGCCGCGATCGAGGCCGGGTCGGACAGGTCGGCCTGCACGAACTGGTCGACGCCGTTTCCCGGCACGGCATTGCGGTCGACGCCGATCACGTGCGCGCCGGCGGCCTTGAAGTACGCCGCGCAGGCGGCACCGATGCCGGACGCCGCGCCGGTGACGACGACCGCTTTGTCTGCGAATTTCATGGACATTCCTCCTGGATTGCCGGCGCGCCCGTGCGCGGGTGCGCGGGTAGCCGGTCGCTGGATGCCAATGATGCCGGCGCGCCGCGCGGCTGTCTTGCCCGACAGTGAACTGCCGGGAGGGGCCGCGCCGCGGCGCGGTTTACTTCCCTCACAGGCAAGCCGGCCGCGCGCCGCGTGCCTACAGTAGCGTCACGAAGCAACCACCGCATGGAGACGCGCTTGCGAGATTTTTCCCTTCTGATTGCCGGCCGCGCGGTTCCCGCCGCGTCCGGCGCGCTGTTCGAGCGCAGGAACCCGCTGTCCGGCGCCGTCGTCACGCGCGCCGCCGCCGCCACGGTGGCCGACGCGCGCGCCGCGGCCGACGCCGCGGCGGCGGCGTTCCCGGCCTGGTCGGCGCTCGGCCCGGGGCCGCGCCGGCACAAGCTGCTGCTGGCCGCCGACCGGCTCGAGCGACG
>NZ_AQPL01000163.1:0-1258 GCF_000395345.1 Cupriavidus sp. WS
CGACGGCGCGCCGCGCTGGTCGACACGATGATGGCGGAAACGGGTGCCGCGCGCGCCTGGGCCGGGCACAATGTCGACGCCGCCGCCGCCATCCTGCGCGAGGCCGCGTACATGACCACGCGGATCCAGGGCGAGGTCATCCCGTCGGACGAGGCGCGCGTGGCGATGGCCATGCGCTGCCCGGTCGGCGTGGTGCTCGGCATCGCGCCGTGGAACGCGCCGGTCGTGCTGGGCGTGCGCGCGGTGGCGATGGCGCTGGCGTGCGGCAACACCGCGATCCTGAAGGCGTCCGACGTCAGCCCCGGCGTGCACGTGCTGATCGGCGAGGCGATGATCGAGGCCGGCCTGGACGGCGGCATCGTCAACGTCGTCACGCACGCGCCGGCCGATGCCGAGGACGTCGTGGGCGCGCTGATCGACCATCCGGCCGTGCGCCGCGTCAACTTCACCGGGTCGACGCGCGTCGGCCGCGTGGTGGCGCGCCGCGCCGCCGAGCACCTCAAGCCGGTGCTGCTGGAGCTGGGCGGCAAGGCGCCCTGCCTGGTGCTCGACGACGCCGATCTCGATGCCGCGGTGCGCGCGGCCGCCTTCGGCGCGTTCTTCAACCAGGGGCAGATCTGCATGTCCACCGAGCGCATCCTGGTGGCCGACGGCGTGGCCGAGGCCTTCGTCGACAAGCTCGCCGGGCGCGCGCGCGGCCTGACCGCGGGCGATCCGGCCAGCGGCGGGCACGCGCTGGGCGCGCTCGCCGACCCGCTCGCCCACAAGCGCATCAATGCGCTGATCGCCGACGCGGTGGCACAGGGCGCGCGCGTGGTCGCGGGCGGGGACGCGCGCGGCGCGCTGATGTCCGCCACGGTGCTCGACGGCGTGACGCCCGCCATGCGCATCTTCCACGAGGAGACCTTCGGCCCAGTGGTATGCGTCACGCGCGTGGCCGACGACGAACAGGCGGTCGCGCTGGCGAACCAGTCCGAGTACGGCCTGTCGGCTTCGGTGTTCGGCAGCGACGCCGCGCGCGCGCTCAACATCGCGCGCCGCCTCGAGACCGGCATCTGCCACATCAACGGCGCCACCGTCAGCGACGAGCCGCAGATGCCGTTCGGCGGCGTCAAGGCCACCGGCTACGGCCGCTTCGGCGGCAGCGCCGGCGTGGCCGAGTTCACCGAGCTGCGCTGGGTGACGATCGCCACCGGCGCGGCTGCCTATCCGATCTGAAACCCCCACGAACACGGCAACATGGCACGGCGGGCGCGGG
>NZ_AQPL01000164.1:0-5923 GCF_000395345.1 Cupriavidus sp. WS
GGCGCGGGCCCGCCGCGGCCGGCCGAACCAGGAGCGAGACAAACATGAGCGCACCGATCCAACGCAACCAGCAACCCGGCTGGACGCGCTTCCGGCACGGCGACTTCGAATGCACCGTGGTGACCGACGGCCTGCTGCACATGGGCCCGCCGCGCGACACCTTTCCGCATGCCGACCCGCAGGAGATCGACCGCCTGCTGGCCGACGCCTACCTGCCGACCGAGACCATCGAGCTCGACCAGAATCTGCTGATCGTCAACACCGGCAGGCAACTGGTGCTGTTCGACACCGGCGTGGGCATCAACGCCGAACTCGGCGTCAAGACCTTCGGCAAGCTGACCGGGCGCGCGCTGTCCAGCATGCGCGCGGCCGGCATCGCGCCGGAGCAGATCGACGTGATCGCGCTCACGCACGCGCATCCCGACCACTGCTGGGGACTGGTCGACGACGACGGCAACAAGCTCTACCCGAACGCGCGCGTCTGCATCAACCGCGTCGACATGGAATACTGGACCGATCTCGGCAATATCCGCGACACCATGTCGGAGCACATGAAAGACCATTTCCGCGGCGCGCACCTGAACATCCTCGCCTATCGCGACGTCATCACGTTCCTCGCGGACGGCGACGAAGTGGTGCCCGGCATCACCGCCCACCTGACGCCCGGCCACAGCCCGGGGCACATGGTTTACCGGATCGCCAGCCAGGGCAGGGCGCTGCTCAACTGGGGCGATCTCTGCCATCACCAGATCCTGCTGCTCAAGCGGCCCAACTGGGCCTTCAAGTTCGACTCCGACAGCGCCGCCGCCGCGGTGTCGCGGCTGCGCGTGCTCGACTGGGCCTGCGGCGAGAACATGGAAATCCTGTCGTACCACTTCCCGTTCCCGGGGCGCGGACACCTGCGCCGCAACGCGGACGGCTACGACTGGCTGCCGACCCGGCTCGAGCTGGAAGCGCCCGAGGCGCTGTCGTAGCCACGCCGCTCGCCGCGCTCGCATCCGGCCATCGCCGCCTCCCGCTCAAAGGTTATCGATTTCAAGGCCATCGACCTCAAGGCCACCGATCTCAAAGGCTATCGACATGCCCCAACCCTATCGCTGCACCTGTGGCCTCATCGACGTCCATGCGCACTGCCTGCCTCCCGCCTACCGCCAGGCCCTCGCCGACGCCGGCCTGGCCTCGCTCGACGGCGGCTACCCGATTCCCGCGTGGTCCGCGCAGGCCGCCATCGACGTCATGGACGCGGGCGGCATCGACACCATGATGCTGTCGGTGTCCTCGCCGAGCGTCGGCTTCCTGCGCGACGCCGGCGCGCGCGAGCGCCTGGCGCGCCGCATCAACGAAGACATCGCCGAGACCGTGCGCGCGCATCCGGGGCGCTTCGGCGGCTTCGCCACGCTGCCGCTGCCGCATGTCGAAGCCTCGCTCAAGGAGATCGACCATGCCTTCGGCAAGCTTGGCCTCGACGGCGTCGTCATCGAGACCAACACCGACGGCAAGTACCTGGGCAACCCGGCGCTCGCCCCGATCTTCGACGCGCTCAACGAGCGCCACGCCACCATCTTCCTCCACCCCACGGCGCCGCAGTGCCTCGAAGCCGTCGGGCTCGGCCGCCCGGCGCCGCTGTTCGAGTTCCCGTGCGACACCGCGCGCACGGTCATCGACCTGGTGTTCTCCGACACGCTGCGCCGCTGCCCGAACCTGAAGCTCATCCTGCCGCACGCGGGCGGCGTGCTGCCGTCGATCGCGCACCGCATCGCGCTGCTCGCGCCGATGCCGGTCATGAAACCGGCCCCGAAAAGCAGCGAAGCGGTACTCGACGAGTTCCGCAACCTGTACTACGACCTGGCCATGTCGGCGAACCAGCCCACCTTCGACAGCCTGCGCACGCTCGCGCCGCTTTCACAGATCCTGTTCGGCACCGACTTCCCGTTCCAGCCGGCGGCGAACGTGGCGAAGAACATCGACAACTTCCGCCGCCTCGGCGGCCTGACGGCGCAGGAGCACGCGGCGATCGCGCGGGAAAATGTGCGGCGGCTGTTTCCGCGGTTCGGGGCTTAGGGGACTGGTCTCTTGCGGGACGGAACGCGGACCGGCGGAGTCCGGCCGCCGGCAGGCGCCGGTCCCGCGCGCTCACCGGGCGCCGGCCGGCGGGCCGGCGGCGACATGCGCATCGACACGCGCATCGACATGCATATCGCCATGTGTATCAACACCGCATAAATCTTGCCGACGACCCGCTCCGCCCGCGCCCAACTACCCTATAATGATTGACTCTACAATCATTGACCGGGCAATAAAATGATGTCGCAGCCTCACCAGGCGCATAGCAGCGGACAGGTGTTGCCGTTCCGCGAGTCCTTGTTGGCGATGCTGGGCATCGCCTTCGTGGTGATGTTGGTGGCGCTCGACCAGACCGTGGTCGGGACCGCGCTGCCCACGGTGGTCGCGGAGCTGCAGGGCTTCGAGTATTACGCCTGGGTGGCCACGGCCTATCTGCTGTTCTCGGTGATCACGGTGCCGATCTTCGGGCGGCTGGGCGACTATTACGGGCGCAAGCCGTTCGTGATGGCGTCGATCGTGGTGTTCACAGCGGCGTCGGTGCTGTGCGGCATGGCGCCGAACATGCCGTTCCTGGTGCTGGCGCGCGGTCTGCAGGGCATTGGCGGCGGCATGCTGGTGGGCACGGCCTTCGCGTGCATTCCCGATCTCTTTCCCGATTCGCACGTGCGGCTGCGCTGGCAGGTGATGATGAGCGCGGCCTTCGGTATCGCCAACGCGGTGGGGCCGTCGCTGGGCGGGCTGCTGACCGAGGCGTATGGCTGGCGCTCGGTGTTCTACGTGAACCTGCCGGTGGGCCTGCTGGGGCTGCTGTTCGCCTGGCGCTACCTGCCGCATCTGCGCCAGCAGACGCACACGGGTTCGATCAAGGTGGACTGGCTGGGCGCGGCGCTGATCGGCGCCGGGCTGGGCGGCCTGCAGTTGTGCGTGGAGCTGATGCCGGAGCGCGGCTTCGGCCTGGTGACGGGCGGGCTGGTGGTGATGTCGGTCTGCGCGCTGGTGGCGCTGTGGCGCTGGGAGCGCCGCGCGCCGAACCCGATCCTGCCGCTGGAGATGTTCCGCAATCCGGGGCTGGCGCCGCTGTTCCTGCTGGCGGTGCTGGTCGGTTTCGTGATGTTCTCGCTGCTGCTGTACGCGCCGCTGCTGTTCCAGGGCGGTTTCGGCTATTCGCCGAAGGAGGCGGGCGTGCTGGTGACGCCGCTGGTGGTGTGCATCACGCTGGGCAGTATCCTGAATGGCCGTATCATCACCCGCATCCGCCAGCCCAACAACATGCTGTATGCGGGCTTCGCGATGCTGGCGCTGGCCTGCCTGGGCCTGTCGCAGGCCACGCGCTCGATGTCGCACCACGTGTTGTTTGGCATCATGCTGCTGGGCGGCTTCGGCCTGGGCTTCATCATGCCGAACCTGACCGTGTTCGCGCAGCAGACCGCGGGCCGGGAGCATCTCGGCATCGCCACGGCCATGCTGCAGTCGCTGCGCATGGTGGGCGGCATGATCGGCACGGCGCTGGTGGGCACGCTGGTCACGCGCAGCTACATCAGCGGCGTGCACGACGCGCTGCAGAGCGCGGGCGCCGGCGAATGGCAGGCGCGCCTGGCCGATCCGCAGATCCTGATCGACCGGGCTTCGCAGTCGAACCTGCTGTCGCAGTTGCAGGCGGGCGGCCACAATGGCGCCCTGCTGCTCGAGCAGGCCCGGCTGTCGCTGGTCGGCGCGATCCACGTGGGCCTGGCGCTGGCCGCGGTGATCGCCGTGGTGGGCCTGTGGCGCTCGCGCCGCGTGCCGCCGGTGAAACTGGAGCGCGCGGTCAAGCCGCAGGTCATGGCCGCTGAATGAATTTGTCCTGGGCAGCCCCGGGATCGTCCCGGGGCATGCCGGGACGCCGGGCTAGTCCGTTGATGGTGAGGCCGCCGCGCGCCGCGCGTGCATCGTCCGCGTGGCGCGCGGCGGCCCAAGCAGGAGAATGGATTGGAACTGGAGCGACAAAGCCTGGCTGTGCTACAGCAGTTTGGACGGACCTACCGGGCCTACGCGGCTGCGTTCGAGCAGCGCATCGGCCATCCCCTGCCGCGCTGGCGCATCCTCTACGCCTTGCACGGCCACGCCGGGCCCATCGCGCAGAAGCCGCTGGCCGACCGCGTGGGCATGGACCCGGGCGCGCTCACGCGCCAGCTCAAGGCCCTGCAGGAGCTGGGCTGGGTGGAGCGCAACACCAGCGAGCGCGACAACCGCGTGACCAACGTCACGCTGTCCGACCTGGGCCGCGGCATCGTCGAGCAGGCGCTGCCGCTGCGCTCGTCGTTCCTGCGGGACGTGCTGGAAAACGTCTCCGAGACCACCATGCGCAACCTGTCCAAGGGGCTGGAGCAGCTCGAGTCCGGCATTGCCGTGGCGGTGCAGCGCACCCAGCAGCAGGAGAAGGAAGAGAAGGCCGACGCGGCCGATGCCGACGCCGCGTGAGCGTCGCCTGAACCGCCGCCTGAGCGCCGGCCTGGCGCTAGCCCGCCCCGGCGCCGAACAGGCGCGCCACCGCCAGCGGGTTGGAGGGGAAATAGAAGTGCGTGTATGACGCGGTCAGCGCGCCGTGCCGGAACACCGCCTCGCCGCGCGAGCCGTCGCGCGGCACCGTGGCGTGGCAGCAGGGCGCCAGCGGCGTGCGCGCGCTGGAGTAGTGGAAGGTATGCCCGCGCAGGGTGCCTTCGGGCAGCGCCACGGACTGGTGGCCGAGCGCCGCCAGGCGCGGCTGCATGGCCACGGTGCCGGGCAGCAGGCCGGCCATGACGTGCGCCTGCCCGCCTTTGTCCGTCAGCGATTCGAACAACATCATCATGCCGCCGCATTCGGCCAGCATCGGCAGGCCATTGACATGGGCGGCGCGCAGCGCGGCCAGCATGGCGGCGTTGCCGGCCAGACGCGCCGCGTGCAGCTCGGGATAACCGCCGGGCAGCCATAGCGCGTCGCAGGCGGGCAGGGCCGCGTCGTCCAGCGGCGAGAAGAAGGCCAGGCGCGCGCCGAGCGCCTGCAGGGTGTCGAGATTGGCCGGATAGAGAAAGCGGAATGCCGCGTCGCGGGCCACGGCGACGGTCTTGCCGGCCAGCAGCGGCGGCAGGGCCGGCAGCGGCGCGGCGGCGGCGATGGCCACGGGCGGCGGCAGGCGGCCGGCCGGCTGCCCGGCGAGCGCGTCGGCCAGCCGGTCGAGGCGCGCGGGCAGGTCGGGCAGCTCGTCGGCGGCGTGCAGGCCGAGGTGGCGCTCGGGCAGCGCGGCATCCTTGTCGCGGGCGAGGCCGCCGGCCCAGCCGATATGCGCCGGCAGGCTCTCGCGCAGCATGTCGGCATGCCGCGCCGAGCCCACGCCGTTGGCCAGCACCTGCATCGACGGCAGCGGCTGGCCGTAGCCGGCCAGGCCGTAGGCCACGGCGCCGAAGGTCTGCGCCATCGCGCCGGCCTGGATCACACAGAGCACCGGCAGCCCGAAATGGCGCGCGATGTCCGCGCTGCTGGGCGTGCCGTCGTGCAGGCCCATCACCCCTTCCACCAGTATCAGGTCCGCCTCGGCGGCGGCTTGCGCCAGGCGCGCCGCGGCATCGCCGGCGCCGGTCATCCACAGGTCGAGCGAATGCACCGGCGCGCCGCTCGCGGCGGCCAGGATGGACGGGTCGAGGTAGTCGGGGCCGCTCTTGAAGACGCGCACCCGGCGGCCCTGGCGGCGGTGCAGCCACGCCAGCGCGGCGGTGACGGTGGTCTTGCCCTGCCCCGAAGCGGGCGCGGCGACCAGCAGCGCGGGCACGTCGAGGCTGCCGGCGGGGGCAAGTGGCTGGTCCGCGGGCGCGGCGGCGGGGGCGGGCATGATGAGGGCGGC
>NZ_AQPL01000165.1:0-18754 GCF_000395345.1 Cupriavidus sp. WS
GGCGTGCCACGCGCCGCCGCCGTGGCCGCCGGCGGCGGCCAGCGGCGGCATGCGGTGCTCGCGCGCCAGCGCGATGGCGTGCGCGTCGGGCGGCGGCACGTCCAGGCTGGCGGCGGCCGCTTCCTGGGCCTCGGCCACGGTGGCCATCAGGGAGAGATAGGCGCCGATCGGGTTGCCGCCGGCGAGCTGGCGCAGGCGCCGCGCGCGCGCGGCGAAGATGCCGGCGCGCGGTGGCAGGCGCAGGCGCGCCAGCGCGACGTGGTCGAGCGACTCGATTTCGTGGGGTTGGAGAATGCGCTGCACCATGATCGTCCCGGTTCCGTGGAACGGCATCCCGGCGGGGACGCCGCAGGCGCCGCCGGTGCGGGCGGCAGCCTGCGTCCGGCGCTGTTTGTGGCGCTACTTGTTGCCTTGCCTGAAGACTTCCCGGAACCACGCGCGGTGGTGCTTCCAGGCCCATCCGTAAGTCACCGTGCCGCGCGTCATGGCCGCGACCGAGCCCTTGACCCACAACGCCGCATAGATGTGGACAATGATGCCGCAAATCAGCGCGAAGGCGCAAATGGCGTGCACCACCGCCGAGACGCGGATGACCTCGATGGGGAAATACGCGGAGAAGTAGACGCGCCAGATCACGATGCCCGACAGCAGCAGCAACGGCATGCACAGCACCATCAGGAAGAACAGCAGCTTCTGGCCGGCGTTGTAGCGCCCGACCTCGGGCAGCGCTTCCTCGTGGTTGGCGAGCACGTCGCCGGCGTGGCGCAGCCACACGCGGTCGTTGGCGTTGAGCATGTTGTGGCGCCAGAAGCGCAGCACCAGCAGCACGAACGAGACGAACATCAGCACGCCCAGGAACGGGTGCAGGATGCGCGTCCAGGTGCCGCCGCCGAGCACGTTGCTCAGCCAGAACATCGACGGGTGGAACAGCGCCAGCCCGGACAGCGCCAGCAGGACGAAGCTGATGGCGACGATCCAGTGGTTGGTGCGCTCGCCGGCGGTGTAGCGCAGGATCAGGCCGGGCCTGTCAGCGGGTTTCATGGCGTCCCTCCTCGTCGGCCGCGCGCGGCTCGCGGGCCAGTTCCGCGCGCGCGGCTTCCTCGTCTTCCTCGCTGGTCTCGTTGGGGCCGACGCGGATGTAGTGGAAGAAGCCCGCCAGCGCGGTGACGGCGATGCCGGCCACCGCGAGCGGCTTGGCCAGGCCCTTCCACAGGCCCACCAGCGGGCTGATGCGCGGCGTGTCGGGCAGGCCGTGGTAGAGCGAAGGCTGGTCGGCGTGGTGCAGCACGTACATCACGTGCGTGCCGCCCACGCCGGCCGGGTCGTACAGGCCGGCCTTGTCGAAGCCGCGCGATTTGAGGTCGACGATGCGCTCCTCGGCATGCTGCTTCATGTCTTCCTTGGTGCCGAAGACGATGGCGCCGGTCGGGCAGGTCTTCACGCAGGCGGGTTCCTGGCCCACCCCGACGCGGTCCGAGCACAGCGTGCACTTGTAGGCCTTGTGGTCCTGCTTCGAGATGCGCGGGATGTTGAACGGGCAGCCGGTGATGCAGTAGCCGCAGCCGATGCAGTTCTCTTCCTGGAAGTCGACGATGCCGTTGGTGTACTGCACGATGGCGCCCGGCGAGGGGCAGGCCTTGAGGCAGCCGGGATCGTCGCAGTGCATGCAGCCGTCCTTGCGGATCAGCCATTCGAGGTTGCCGTTGGGGTTCTCGTATTCGGAGAAGCGCATCACGGTCCAGGAATGGTCGCTCAGGTCGGCCGGGTTGTCGTAGACGCCCACGTTGTGGCCGATTTCGTCGCGCAGGTCGTTCCACTCCATGCACGCCGCCTGGCAGGCCTTGCAGCCGATGCACTTGGTGGTGTCGATCAGCTTGGCCACGGTGCCGGTCGCCGGCGCGCGCACCTGCGTCGACGGCGTGGTGGTGGCCGAGCGCCGGCGGATGTCGAGAGACTGCAGTGCCATGACGTTCCCCTGTGCCCCTTATGTCCTCTATGTTCCCGCGTCTTCGCTAGGCCTTCTCGACCTTCACCAGGAAGGACTTGAACTCCGGCGTCTGCGTATTGCCGTCGCCCACCGACGGGGTCAGCGTGTTGGTGATGAAGCCCGGCCGCGCCAGCCCGGTGAAGCCCCAGTGGATCGGGATGCCCACCGTGTGCAGCGTCTTGCCGTCCACCTGCAGCGCCCTGAGCCGCTTGGTGACCACCGCCACCGCCTTGATGAAGCCGCGGTTGGACGACACCTTGACGCGGTCGCCCGCGACGATGCCGAGCTCCTTCGCCAGCGCCTCGCCGATCTCCACGAACTGCTCGGGCTGGAGGATGGCGTTGATGCGCGCGTGCTTGGTCCAGCCGTGGAAATGCTCGGTGAGCCGGTAGGTGGTGGCGACGTGCGGGAACTGCGCGACCTTGCCCATCGCCGCGAGGTCGTCCTTGAACACGCGCGCGGCCGGGTTGCTGGTGGCCTGCGGCTGCTTGTCGTTGAGCGGGTTGTAGCCCAGCGGCGTCTCGAACGGCTCGTAGTGTTCCGGGAACGGCCCCTCGGCCATGCCGGCGCGGGCGAAGAAGCGCGCCACGCCTTCCGGGTTCATGATGAACGGCCCCATGCCGCCGGCCGGGTCCTCGTCGGCCTTGAAGTCCGCCACGTCGGCGCCGCCCCACGCGGTGCCGTTCCAGCCGATCAGCTTGCGCGCCGGGTTGAACGGCTTGCCGGCCGGATCGCACGAGGCGCGGTTGTACAGCACGCGGCGGTTGGCCGGCCATGCCCAAGCCCAGTTCAGGGTCTGGCCGATGCCGGTGGGGTCCGTATTGTCGCGCCGCGCCATCTGGTTGCCGGCGCTGGTCCAGGCGCCGCAGAAGATCCAGCAGCCGCTGGCGGTGCTGCCGTCGTCGCGCAGCTCGGCGAAGCCGCTCAACTGCTCGCCCGCGCGCCGCGTCACCTTGGCGGGGTCCTTGGGATCTTTCAGCTCGGCGATGGCGCGGCCGGAGTATTCGCGGGCCAGTTCTTCCGGGTTCGGGCTGTACGGGTCCGCGTAGGGCCAGGTCAGGTTGAGGATCGGGTCGGGGAACTTGCCGCCGTCGGCCTGGTACATCTTGCGCATGCGCAGGAACAGCCCGGCCATGATTTCCAGGTCGCTGCGCGCCTCGCCCGGCGGCTCGGCGCCTTTCCAGTGCCATTGCAGCCAGCGCCCGGAGTTGACCAGCGCGCCGTTTTCCTCGGCGAAGCAGGTGGTGGGCAGGCGGAACACCTCGGTCTGGATCCGCGCGGGGTCGACGTCGTTCATCTCGCCGGCGTGGCGCCAGAACTCGGAGGTCTCGGTGGCCAGCGGGTCCATCACGATCAGGAACTTGAGCCTGGCCAGCCCGGCCGCGAGCTTGGCCTTGTTGGGCGCGGCCACCAGCGGGTTGAAGCCCTGCGCGATGTAGCCGTTCATCTTGCCCTGGTTCATCAGCTCGACCACCTGCAGCAGGTCGTACAGCTTGTCGAGCTTGGGCAGGTAGTCGTAGGCCCAGTGGTTGTCCGCGGTGGCGGCGTCGCCCCACCACGCCTTCATCAGGCTGACGTGGAACTTGGGGTAGTTCTGCCAGTAGCTGAGCTGGTTGGGCCGCAGCGGCTTGAGCGCGCGCGCGGCGATGTACTTGTCGTAGTCCTGCTCGGGCTCGCTCGGCAGCGTCATGTAGCCGGGCAACTGGTTGGACAGCAGCCCCAGGTCGGTCAGGCCCTGGATGTTGGAGTGGCCGCGCAGCGCGTTCATGCCGCCGCCGGACACGCCGATGTTGCCCAGCAGCAGCTGCACCATCGCGCCGGTGCGGATGATCTGCGAGCCGATCGAGTGCTGCGTCCAGCCCAGCGCGTACATGATGGTCATGGCGCGCGTGGGCGTGGCGGTGGACGCCATCATCTCGCATACGGCGAGGAACTTGTCCTTTGGCGTGCCGCACACGCGCTCCACCATCTCGGGCGTGTAGCGCGCGTAGTGCTGCTTGAGCAGGTTGAAGACGCAGCGCGGGTGCGCCAGCGTGGGATCGGTCCTGACGAAGCCGTCGTCGCCGCGCTCGTAGTCCCAGGTGGTCTTGTCGTAGCTGCGCTTGCCGGCGTCATAGCCGGAGAAGATGCCCTGGTCGAAGGCGAAGTCCTCGCGCACGATGAAGGTGAAGTCCGTGTAGTGCTTCACGTACTCGTGCTGGATCTTGTCGTTGGCCAGCAGGTAGCGGATCACGCCGCCCAGGAACACGATGTCGCTGCCCGTGCGGATCGGCACGTACAGGTCCGCCACCGAGGCCGAGCGCGTGAAGCGCGGGTCCACCACGATCAGCCGGGCCTTGTTGTGCGCCTTGGCCTCCGTCACCCACTTGAAGCCGCACGGGTGCGCCTCGGCCGCGTTGCCGCCCATCACCAGCACCACATCCGCGTTCTTGATGTCGACCCAATGGTTCGTCATCGCACCGCGGCCAAACGTCGGGGCAAGACCTGCCACCGTCGGGCCGTGTCAGACGCGCGCCTGGTTGTCGAAGCCCAGCATCCCCATGCTGCGGATGGTCTTCTGCGTGAGGTAGCCCACCTCGTTGCTGCTGGCCGAGGCCGCCAGCATGCCGGTGGTCAGCCAGCGGTTGACCGTCTTGCCGTCGGCGGTCTTGTCGACGAAGTTGGCGTCGCGGTCTTCCTTGAGGCGCTTGGCGATGCGGTCCAGCGCATCGTCCCACGACAGCCGCACCCACTTGTCCGAGCCGGGCGCGCGGTATTCCGGGTATTTCAGCCGGCTGGGGCTGTGGATGAAGTCGATCAGCCCGGCGCCCTTCGGGCACAGCGTGCCGCGATTGACCGGATGATCGGCGTCGCCCTCGATGTGGATCACGCTGGCGGTGGCGTTCTTGGCGCCGTCCCCCAGGCTGTACATCAGCAGGCCGCAGGCCACGGAGCAATACGGGCAGGTGTTGCGCGTCTCGGTGGCGCGGGCCAGCTTGTAGGCCCGCACCTCCGCCAGCGCCTCGCCCGGCGAGAATCCCATCAGGGCCAGGCTGGAGCCCGCCAGGGATGCGCC
This sequence comes from Cupriavidus sp. WS, assembly GCF_000395345.1. Lineage (NCBI taxonomy): Bacteria > Pseudomonadati > Pseudomonadota > Betaproteobacteria > Burkholderiales > Burkholderiaceae > Cupriavidus > Cupriavidus sp. WS. The sequence goes on from NZ_AQPL01000165.1 coordinate 5,043, forward strand.
GGTTATCTTCAGAAACTGGCGCCTGTTCATCGTAACCATGAGAACTCTCCTGGACATGGCGACAACGGTGGGGTTTTTGCGTCTTGTTCCAGAGAGTATAGGCAGGGAAATGCACAAGCGGGAGCCTCGATTTGCCCATTGCGTTGCGTGCGTGACATTCTTGATGTCGGCAAGGGGGCATGCGCCACCGGGAAGCAGGGCGCGCCGTGGGCGCCGCCGGACATCGGCCTGCGCTATGGGGCGTATCTGGAGACCGACGGGACGAGCGGGCGGGGCGGGTGATGCGGGCCCTCTTCGAGCACGCGATCCGGCCTTAGGTGGCCGCCGGCGCGTCCAGGCCGGCTCCGGCATCCAGGGGATACACCGGCCGCGCCAGGCGCCGGAACGGGAACTGCGCGTAGCGCGAACTCGTGACGCCGCCGCCGTCGCACTCGACCACCGCGCGGGCGATGGGCACGAACACCGGCCGGCAATACATGCGCGATTTCAGCAACAGGAAGCGCTGTGCGCGGGGATCCACGCCGATATGGGTGAAGATGCCGAGATCCCAGTGTTCCTGCGGGGTTTCGGTTACCAGTACCTGCGCCGCGCCGATGTCGAGCAGTACGGTGCGGCCCATGCGGACGCGCAGGCCGTTGTACGTGGGGCCGCCGATCACGTATTCGCCGTCGCTGACGGCAGTCACGCGGCCGCTCAGCGGCAGTGGCTCGGGATGGAGGCCGAGTTGGGCGAGCGGCACCTTGTTGCCCACCGGCAGCGCCACGCTGGCGCCCACGCCGGCGTCGACCAGCGCGGCCACTGCCTGCGGATCGCACACCGGGCCTGCCGCGATGCCGGACAGCCCCTGGCGCAACGCTTCCCGCAGTACCGCCATATCGTCGCAGGTACCGCCGGACATGCAATTGTCGCCGTGGTCCAGCAGCAACACCGGGCCAGTGCCGTCCGTTGCTGCCAGTCGGGCGGCGCGCGCGATGGAATCCGGCAGCGGCTCGGATGCATAGACGAAACCGGCACGCTCATCCCAGATCTGCGCCGCGAGCTGGTCGGCCGCCGCCTGGGCCGCCCCGACATCGCCGTCGCCCACCACCAGCATGCTCAGGCAGGGTGCCGCGATGTCGGCCAGGCCGAAACCGGCCAGCACCGACACGGCCAGCATGCCATCGGCCTCCGCTTGCCGGGCCGCCGCCACCGCGTGCCGCATGGCCCCTTCGCCGGTGTTGCTGCGCAGCGTGTGGGTCACCATCGGCAAGCGTCGCCACGCCAGCGCCGGCCGGATTTCCCGCCGCAGATGGACCGCACCTTTCAACTGATGCAGAACTACCTGTTCTTCAAGGACATCGGCATTGCCGACATCTATACCGCGCGCAAGCTGTTGGAGCCCGAACTCGCCGCCGGCGCGGTGCGGCACCCGACGGACGAGGATTTCATCGCGCTGGAGCGCACAATCGACCAGTGCGACCCGGCTTCCGCGGCCGCGATCGACTCGCTGAATCAGCGTCAGGAAGATCTCAGCTTCGACGACATCCTGGCGGCGGCCAATCCCAACCCGATGCTGCGGTTCTGCTGCGAACTGATCAACGAGATGATCCGGCACCTGGTGGTGTTCGGCAATGACACGCCGACGTGCGAGCACGAGCGCTTCGGCGCGGCCAACGTCAGGTTCCACAAGAAGATCCTGAGCGCGGCGCGAGACCGCGACGTGGAGAAAGTGCGGGCACTGATGCTGTCGCACATGGAGGAATGCACGCGCTATGTCACGCGCATGAACGGCAAGATCAATGGGCGGTTGGTGCTCGATTCGGAGATGCCGCGGCGGGCCCGCGGTGTGCGCGGGTCCGGGCGCGCCTGACTTCTCCGACATTGCCGTGAGACTGGTCCGTGACGGCGGATCGGCCCCATCTTCAGTGCGACCCATGCCACCGGCGGACCGCTACGTTGGCGAACGATGTAAGCGGTCGACCGCACTTCGCGCACGATCAACCGAATCTCCAATAGCATCGGCGGCGCCTATGCCAGTGGTTTCACTGCGACGCGGACTTTTAGGGGCGGCATGACCTGAAGTGCACTTGTCCATGCCTTCGACTCTGTGGCTGCGGCATTGGCCGTCGACTACACGGCGTGATCGGATCTTGGCAAGGGCAATCCGGCTTCACCTGATCCATCCTCCGGTTCACTGGCTTGGCGGCGGCGTCTTTTTCTCCAGTGCGTTGTCAGTAACGCTTCCTGGCGCCGACTGAGCAATGCAGAGACAGGCGATCTCGTCCCTTTTTCTTGGTATCGAGAGATGTAATAAATTGCGACATATGAGTTTGGTTGGGGGTATTCTTAAAAATGGTTTTCACCAAATCGATGAATTAAGTATCTCTAAATTCTGATCTTTAGTCATCGACTGTCAAATTGGGAAACGACTGATATCACTGTGACCAAGATGTCGGTATGCTACTTCGATGTGCATGATCGGATTGTGCCTCAGTGTGTTTGGGTGCGCTATTCCAGAGCTTATCATTGATCCAAAAAACACTAGACTCGATAGTCAATCTTCGAAATAAACTACCCGCATGCTGATGTCATGAGCAAATTTTCCAAAGGAAAACTCACTGTCTTTGTTCTATTTGGATTGCTGCTGATTTTGGGGATTTTCTGCCTGAGGTGGATGTACGCATGGGCGCAACTCAGTCAAGGGCAAGGAAATCCCTTGTTCCCGCCTGAAATGAACGCGGCGCGTGACACGCGGACGGAGTTCGTAATTGGTGATTTGGGTGGCGTGCCGGTGAGGATTCCACATTATTTTGCCAACTACGTGGAGTACGATGGCGACCCCGGTTTTGGGGAAAAGCGTAGAGGACCGGTACCGCTACGCACCTATCAATCTCGGCTGGCGAGCTTTGGCTTCAAGGTGCGCTTTCCGGACATGGCTGGACTTTCCAGTTCTGAGTTGTGGAGAGACTTGGAGAAGTACAGTGATCCATATTGGAAAGGTTACTACGACTCAATTTCGCCTTGGATCGATGTTGGTGTAAGTAGCGGTTGGATATATCCAGGTGGAGATTTTCTGGAAAGTACGGTTAATGCCACGCTGAATTTTAACGCCGAAAGAGATGGATATCCGAATTTAGCCTATAGGAATTATGAGGGCCTGCCAAGGGTGGAGTATGGACTGATGATGTATGCACCACCAGGTATTGATCCGGTAACTGGAAAACCATATCGCGAAGATGATTATGCAAAGGATCTGTTTGTCCATCGCGGTAGGGATGGGAAGGTCGATACTTATATTGAATGTGCAAACCGGAATTTGCCAAATATGAAGCGTACGACCTGCGATCAGTATATTAGTCTTGAGCCGGCCATGCATGCAAAAGTTTATATCCAGTATCCGCGCTACTGGTTACCCCAATGGCAGAAAATACAGCGAAATGTGAGCGATCTTGTCCAGAGTTTCAAGATCGAAGTAGTGTTGAGGGGACCTGCTTCGGCAGCCGCCCAGCCGAGTACACCGTGACCTCTCCATTTTCTGTTGTTTCTCGTCATCAACTAAAAAATAAGGAGAAATTCTCATGCCAGCGACCCTGTCACTAGTGCAATTGAGCCGCTACGAATCCCGGATCAGGAGTGGCGGAATTCCCGAAGTCATAAAGGTATATAGCGAGCTCTATGATCAAGGCTACAATTATGCGGGATGGGCTAGGGGTGTAGCGATTGGCAATACGGTTACAGGCGTATCAGCCTTGGACTTTCTCTCCAGTACGGCACTATTGGGTATCGGCATAGATGCTTGTAGAAATCTTTCAACTGCCCAGATCGATACAATTCGCGTCGGTATGGCTATCGGCTATGTTACGACCTTGACTAGTATTGCGAAGGGAGCGGGTGGTATCGTAAGTCGAGATATTAATTTCAATGAAACAAAATCATTTCATACCCAAGTTTTTCAGTCTAATGGTCTGAGCATCGACAATTGGACTCTAGAAACCCCGATGGCATTGATACGCAAGACGCAAGGGGATGCGGCCGTCGAGCAAATCTGGCAATCCCTGCGAGACACAGGCGGTGATGGGGCGGATAGCATTATTGCCAGCACTATGCTTTCCACCCGTGTCGGCCAGCTCGCGTTTTCAAGTGATCAGACCATCGCTCGTGCCGCACAGGATTGGATGGATAAGACCCCCGGTCTTGCCAATATCGAACAGGTTAAGAGATCCCTCTGGGCACTCAAGGAAGCGGTATTTGGTGGGGCGGCGGGCCCCGTGAGTCCGGATCTCGACAATGCCTTCATGAGTTCGGTGAGTTCACTTTCCCTGCAGCAGGCTCCGAATGGTGGTGTAACCGCAGTTGCCACCGTCAAGGCGCCAAATGGTACGTCGCCCTCCTACCGTATTACCACCAGTCCCATCAGCAGTGGTGCAATGGCAGGATTCAGCTTTGTCACTACGACAAACACACGAACGGGCCAAGCCAGCTATCAACTGCAAAGCGCCAACGGCACCCTCTCCCAGGGCAACGTTGCCGCCAACGGCAATGTCTCATTCGTGGCCGATCGCAGGATGCACGTTTATCAGGATGGCACCTATGTGGGAAGCTTCGATGCCTCCGGTGGCGCTGGCACGCTGGTGAACGGGGGGAGCCGCAATTTCCGCTATGACCCCACCTCGGGCGTGATCAGCCGTACCGTCAACAGCATCGGTGGCGCTTATGTCAACGGCCTCACGGTGACGCAGACTTCTGCGGACGGCATAAACTGGAGCGCGCCTGTCTATGCCTTCGACAACCTGGCCTCGGCGCTGGCCGCCGACTATACGGTGTGGTCGGGTTTTGGCAAGGGGGTGATCGACACGATTACCTTTCAGAGCCTGTTCAATGCGTCGACCAACTACTACGTGAACAGCACGGTCACACGCCCGCAGGTCTGCAATGCGCTGGATCTGGGTCCGTTCGGCGCGTTCTACGAGAGCAAGTCCGTTGGCATCGATGCTGCCGCGTCCATTGCGAACCGGACTTTCCGTATCGTGACCAGTGCCGGCGGCAATGTGTCCGGCGCGCAGCTTTCGGCCAGGGACGTCGATGGCGACGGCAAGCTCACCGGCGCCGAGTTGAATGACCTGTATGCCTGGAGCGACCTCAATGAAGACGGCGTCCTGAACAAGTCGGAGACCGCCGCCAACGAGTTCACGACATTGAGCGCGGCGCTGGCTGCCCTGGGCTTGAGCAGCTTGCGCGGCAGCGACTATGCCTTTCATACCGCGGGCAACGCAAGTTCTCGCACCGTGGCGCAAAGTACCGCGGCCGCGCCGCTGAATTCGCGCGTCGCGCCCGGCATGCCGGCGGCGCTTGTCAGCAACTATGCCACGCTGCGGGCAACGGATCAGCGCTTCCAGATCAACAACGCACTGTGGATCGACTGGTTGCCCACACAGATCAAGCTGTCCAGCAACCAGCAGAACATGGTGGGCACCGACGGCAACGATTCGTTCGACATCGGCTATTTCGCCGCCTACGACGGGAAGTTCTTCAACCTCGGCCTTGTACAGAATTTCTATGCCGGCGGCGGCAACGACCTGATGGGCGGCAGCACCCGCAACGACAACCTGTGGGGAGGCACCGGCAACGACACGCTGCTGGGCTACGCGGGCGACGACAAGCTTTACGGCGAAGAGGGCGACGATCAGATCGACGGCGGCGCCGGCAATGACGTCCTGAACGGCGGCGCGGGCAACGACGTGTTGTTCGGCGGGGATGGACAGGACATCCTAGTCGGCGGCGACGGGCGCGACGAACTCCAGGGCGGCGCGGGCAACGACCAGCTCGACGGCGGCACCGGCGACGACAAGCTCTTCGGCGGCGCGGGCAACGACACCATGAACGGCGGCGAAGGCAACGATGTCATGCTGGGATTCACGCCGAGCAACGATGCCAAGCAGACGCTGGACGCGGGGGAAACCGACGACGACGTCATGTTCGGCGGCAACGGGGCCGATCAGATGTATGGCGGCTTTGGCAACGACTACATGGACGGCGGCGCCGGCAATGACCTAGTGGTCGGTGGCGACGGTGACGATACCCTGTTCGGCGCCGCCGCCGATGACGAACTCGGCGGCGATGCGGGCAACGACACCATGGATGGCGGCGCCGGCGCCGACAAGATGTTCGGCGGTGTCGGCAACGACCGCATGTGGGGCGGCGACGGCAACGACATCATGCAGGGCTTTACCGCGAGCAACGACAGCAAGCAGACCCTGGCTGCCGGCGAGACCGACAACGACGTGATGTACGGCGGCGCGGGCGATGACCTCATGCTCGGCGGCCTGGGCAGCGACCAGCTCTGGGGCGGGGTCGGCAACGACGAGATGCAGGGTGGCGACGGCAATGACGTGATGTACGGCGAGGCCGGCAACGACAGGATGTTCGGCCAGGTCGGCAATGACGTCATTTATGGCGGGGCCGGCGATGACATCCTGTACGGTTTTACCGCCAACAACGAAGCCAAGCAGACGCTGGCTGCGGGCGAGACCGACAATGATTTCCTGTATGGCGGTGCCGGTAATGATACTCTGGTCGGCGGCCTGGGCAATGACTATCTCGATGGTGGCGCCGGCGCCGACTACATGGAGGGGGGACTTGGCAACGACACCTATGTCGTCAACAGCGTCAACGACGTGATCCTGGAGCAACGCGACGAGGGCTACGACACCGTTGTCAGCAGCGCCAACTACATCCTGAACGCCAACATCGAGGAATTGCGCCTGGTCGAGGGCTACGACATCCACGGCACGGGCAACCGCCTGAACAATCGTATCGTCGGCAATAGCCGCGACAACATCCTGGACGGTGTCACTGGCGCGGACACCATGATCGGGGGTCTGGGCAACGACACCTACTATATCGACAACGCCGGCGACAAGGCCACCGAAATGGCCGGCGAGGGCACCGACACCGTGAACGCCAGCATCAGCTACAAGCTGGGCGCGAATCTGGAAAACCTGACCTTGCTGGATTTCTCCAAAGCGGAGCGCGGCATGGCCGACGGGGTTCCCATCCTAGTCTATGGCTACCCCAAGGCATTCGAACTGGATTACATGCAGGGTGACGCCGTGGCGGGCTACAAGGGCACTTGCGCGCTGACGGCCATTGCCAACCTGAGCACGCAGGCCAATCAGGCGCGCTCGGAAGCCGACGTGGTGCGCACGGCGATCGACAACAAATGGTGCGTCACCGATGCCACCAAGACGGACTACCAGCGCGGCGGCTCCAACTATGTAGGTCAGCAAGCCTTGCTCGACAGCTACGGCATCCGCAACGGCATCATCGCGGGTTACAACGAGCAGGGCATCGCCAATCTCATCAAGGGCGGGCGCGGCGTGATCATCGGCGTCAACGCCGGCAAGCTTTGGGGGGACGGCGCGTACCTGGACAACGGCGGCGTCAACCACGTGGTGACCGTGACGGGTGTGGCCTGCAATGAGGCCACCGGGGAGATCAACGGTTTCTACATCGCCGACTCCGGGCGCGGCAAGGTCAGCGACATGACCCGCTACGTCGCCATTGCCGATTTCCGCGCCGACGCCAATGTGGCCAATGCCTACACCATTTACACCATCGATCCCATCAAGCTGTGGGAAGAGAACATCAACGGCACGGGCAACGAACTGGACAACGTCATCACCGGCAACCGGGGCAACAACATCCTCACGGGCGGCAAGGGCAACGATACGCTGATCGGCGGCGCGGGGAACGACACCTACGTGTTCACCAAAGGCGACGGGCAGGACACCATCGTGGAAAGCGATGCGACGAAGAGCAACGCCGACACGTTGCGACTGGAAAACGTCAAGCAGACCAATCTGTGGTTCAAGCACGTCGGCAACGACCTGCAGATCGAGGTTCTGGGAACGGCGGACCAGATCTCCATCAAGGACTGGTATGTGGGGGGCACCTCGGGCAGGGACAACCAGGTGGAGCGCATCAAGACCGCCGATGGCCTGACCATGTACAACACCGACGTGGAGAAGTTCGTGCAGGCCATGGCCGCATTTGCGCCGCCCAGTGCCACGCAGACTTCCTGGACCAGCGGACAAACCAGCAACGGGCAGGTGTTGTTGACCGTCACGCACTAGGCGGCTCGAGGCGCTGACTCCGGCCGGGCGAGGTGGCGAAGAACCGCCTCGCCCGGCCTTCATGCATCCGGACGGCTCGTTTTGCTGAGCCGTATGACGAATATCTTCTTGCCTTCCACCCTTCCGTGACGGGAACAAACGCTTCTTCCACGACCGACTCCGGCGGACATCCCGCCATGGATACCGGATTGCAGTGCCTGATGCTCATGGCCAGGCTCCACGGCATAGCCGCCGACGCGGCGCAATTGCAGCATCAGTATGGACGCGAGAAATTCACGACACAGACGATCCTGCTGGCAGCCAGGAAGCTGGGGCTGACGTCCAGGCGGGTGCGCCAGGAACTCGCGCGTCTCGACCGCGCGCCGCTGCCCGCTATCGGCATCAACCCGGCGGGGGACTATTTCCTGGTGGGCAAGGTGGATACCGCGCAAGATCCGGTTCGCGTATTGATTCAGCGCCCCGGGTGCTCCCCCGAGATTCTCGGCCTGGACAGCTTCGCGGCGCAATGGACCGGGGAACTGATTTTCTTCACCAGCAAGGCCAGCTTTGCGGGGGAGATGGCGAAGTTCGATTTCACGTGGTTCATCCCCGCGGTGATCAAGCATCGCAAGACCTTGGGCGAAGTGTTGCTGATCTCGCTGGTATTGCAGATCGTAGCCCTGATCACGCCGATGTTCTTCCAGGTGGTGATGGACAAGGTGCTGGTCAACCATGCCATGAAGACGCTCAACGTCATTGCCATCGGCTTGATCGCAGCCATCCTGTTTGACGCCGTATTGACGGGCATTCGCACGGCGGTGTTCGCCAGCACCAGCAGCAAGATCGATGTGGAACTGGGTACCTGGCTGTTCGGGCATCTCATGAGCTTGCCGATCAGCTACTTTCAAGCACGGAGGGTGGGAGACTCGGTTGCCCGCATCAGGGAACTGGAGAACATCCGCTCGTTCTTGACCGGCAACGCCATGACCCTGGTGCTCGATATCGTCTTTTCGTTCGTGTTCCTGGGGGTTATGGTGTGGTACAGCCCGACGCTTACCCTGATCGTGGTTGCCTCCATTCCGGTATATCTGCTCCTGTCGCTGGTCTTCACGCCGATTCTGCGCGCCAGGCTCAACGACAAGTTCAACAAGAGCGCGGAAAGCCAATCTTTCCTGGTGGAGACCCTGAATGGCATGGATACCGTCAAGGCGATGGCCGTGGAGCCGCGCTGGCAGCAGCGGTGGGACAAGCACCTCGCGGCCTACGTGTCGGCCGGGCTATCCACCACCAACATCGCGCTGGTGGCCAGTGGCGGCGTGAGTCTGGTAAGCAAGCTGGTCACGGCAGGCATCATGTGGCTGGGCGCCTTGCTGGTGGTGGACAACAAGATGACGGTGGGCGAACTGGTCGCCTTCAACATGCTGGCCGGCCAGGTATCTTCGCCGATCCTGCGGCTGGCCCAACTGTGGAATGATTTCCAGCAGGTGGGCATTTCCATGAGCCGCCTGGGCGATATCCTGAATACCCGCGCCGAAGTGGCCGGCAACAAGACGCGCATCCCGCGTGTGTCGGGCACGATCGAGTTCGATCAGGTCTCGTTCCGCTACCGGCCCGACGCGGCGGACGTGATCCGTTCCGTCGCGTTGAAGATCGAACCGGGCGAGGTCATCGGCATCGTGGGCCGTTCGGGTTCCGGCAAGAGCACGCTGACCAAGCTGGTCCAGCGCCTGTATGTGCCGGATCGCGGGCGGATAACCATCGATGGACAGGACATTGCCATCATCGACACGGCATCGCTGCGCCAGCAGGTCGGCGTGGTGCTGCAGGAAAACATGCTTTTTTCGCGCTCGATTCGGGACAATATCGCGCTAACCGACCCGTCGCTGCCGATCGAGTCCATCATCGAAGCGGCAAAACTGGCGGGCGCGCACGCATTTATCTGCGAATTGCCCGAAGGGTATGACACGCTGGTGGGAGAACATGGCACGGGCCTGTCGGGGGGACAACGCCAGCGCATTGCCATTGCCCGTGCCTTGATTTCCGACCCGCGCATCCTGATTCTCGACGAGGCCACCAGTGCCCTGGACTACGAATCGGAGAAGATCATCCAGGACAATATGCTGAAGATCTGCGCGGGACGCACCGTGCTCATCATCGCGCACCGGCTGAGCGCGGTACGCCACGCCAACCGGATCGTGGTGATGGAACGGGGACAGATCGCCGAGGTCGGCAGCCATGAGGAACTGCTGCGGGTTCCGCAGGGCATCTACGGACACCTGTATGGCTTGCAGAATGCCCATGCCCGTGTTGTCCCGGGCACAGCCGGGATGTCGCCGCAGGCATCGGCATGAGTGTGCGCCACCGCCTGCAAGCCTGGCGCGACCTGGTCCGGCGCTATGGCGCTGTTTTCGCGCACTGCTGGAAAATGCGCCATGCCGTGCGGACCGATTTTTTCAACAAGCAGGAAGCGGAATTCCTGCCCGCAGGGCTGTCGCTGCAGGAAGTGCCGGGGTCTCCGACCCTGCGCTGGACCGGGCGGATCCTGATGGCGATGGTGGTGTTCGCCGTGCTTTGGTCTATCGTCGGGCAGGTGGACATCATCGTGAACGCCACCGGCAAGATCATCCCGTCGGCGCGCACCAAGACGATCGGGTCCGTGGACGTTGCCAGTGTGCGGACCCTGTATGTCACCGAAGGCCAGGAGGTGCGCGCTGGCGATGTGCTGATTGAACTGGACTCCAGCAGCAGCGATGCCGAACGTGACAAGGCCGCGGATGCCGTGGTCCAGGCCAAGTTGCAGGTGGCGCGCTCTCTGGCCATGATTGGCGCGCTGGATCGGCGCGGAGCGCCGCGGCTGGACGGGGTGGAGGGGGCAACGGATGCCCAATGGCGGTCGGCCAGATCGCAGCTCGATGGCCAGTACCGCGACTTTTGCGCCAGGCTCAGGCGGATCGATGGCGAAATCTCTCGTTATGCTGCTGCGCTGCCGCTGGCAGCGCAGCGTGCCGAGGACTTCAAGGCCTTGCTGCCGGATCATACGGTGTCGCGCCATGCGTGGCTGGAGAAGGAGCAGGCCAGGCTGGACCTGGAAGGCCAGTTGCTTGACGCAAGGAACCAGCGCGCCACGCTGATCGCCCAGATCCGCAAGGAAGCGCACGAGGCCATGGCCGAGGCCAACAGGATCATGTCCGCAGGGGCGCAGGACAAGCGCCGCGCGGGAGAGCACAGCAAGCTGTTGAGACTGACCGCGCCGGTGGACGGCACCGTGCAGCAACTGACGGTGCACACGGTTGGCGGCGTGGTGCCTGCCGCGCAGCCGCTGATGCAGATCGTTCCCAAGGAAAGTGTCATCGAGGTGGAGGCATTCCTGGAAAACAAGGACGTGGGTTTTGTGCACGTCGGCCAGGATGCGCAGGTGAAGATCGATGCCTTCGACTACACAAGGTACGGAACCGTCGCAGCCAAAGTCAGGCATGTTTCGCAGGACGCCATTCAAGATGACGAGCAGCGCTTGATCTACGCTGCCAGGATCGCGCTGGATCGCAGCGGCATTCTCGCGGCCGGCAGGACATTGCCGCTTTCGGCTGGCATGTCGGTCAACGTGGAGATCAAGACGGGTACGCGGCGAGTGATCGAGTATGTGCTGTCGCCGCTGATGCGGCACCAGCGGGAGGCACTCCATGAGCGCTAGCGCGGTCATTCGGCGAAACGTGGCCGCGGCAATGCTTGCATTCGCGATTTCGGCAACGGGAGGCGCCCATGCGCGGGATTGGGCTGACCTGGCGACAACTCCCTTTGCCGATCCGCTGCTGGCCGGGCCGCCCCGGCTCGATGCCGGCCGATTGTTGCCCGGGGATATGCAGGCGCATGTTTGCGAAGGCGGCCATGACGGCGCGGCGCCGTTGACGTTGTCGCAGGCGGTGGACTTGGCCTTGTGCCACAACCCTCGGGTGCAAAGCGCGTGGGCGGCCATCAAGGTACAGGCCGCGCAATTAGGGGAGGCGCGGTCCGCGTATCTGCCGACCGTCACCGTCGGCGTGAGTGAATTGAGACAGAAGACCCGCTATCCCGATTCCCGGGTGCTGGCGGATACGGAACGCAAGAGCAGGACGCAGTACGCCACACTCACCTGGCGATTGCTTGACTGCGGGGGGCGTGGCGCGAATCGCCGTTCGGCCGGCGCCTTGCTTGACGCCGCGCTGGCTAGCCACGACGCAGTGCTGCAAGAGACGCTCTCCAATGTGATCGGCGCGTATTTCGACGCGCAGACTGCCAAGGCCAACCGGGAAGCCAAGGAAAAGGGCATGGCCCTGGCGCAGCAGACATGGGAAACGGCCAGGAAACGCGAGGCACGGGGCGCAGGCGCGCAGTCCGATACGCTGCAGGCCAAGATGGCGCTGGCCAAGGCGGAATTGGAGAGCGGCCGTGCCCTTGGCGGCTATGAGAGAGCCCTGGCCGTATTGGGGGTCGCACTGGGGCTGCCGGCGGAAATGCTGGGGACACCGGACAGCCTGACCCTGGCGCAGGATTACCTCGATACGGAAGACACCTTGCGGCAAGACCTGGCAGACTGGCTTGCACTGGCGCAGGACCAGCATCCAGCATTAGTGGCCGCCGGCGCTCAGGTCGAGTCGGCCAGAGAGCGGCTGACGGTAACGCGGTCCGAGGGGTTGCCCACGTTGGACTTCACGCAAAGCCGATACCTCAATGGACGGCCCAGCCAAGGTCTGTCGGCGACGAGAACGGAAGAATCGGTCATCGGCTTTACCGTGAATTTTCCGCTGTTCGAAGGTTTCGGACGAACCTACAAGGTGCGTGGTGCGCAAGCGCAGATCGAAGTCAAAGAGGCGGAACTGCGCGATACCCGGAATCGGGTGCTGGGCGAGGTGGTCAAGGCCCATGCGGATGCTGTGGCGGCATTGAGGAATCTGGGCGCCTCCGCGCGGCTGATCGATGCGTCTCAGGACGCGTTGGATAACGTTCAGCGCAAATATGACCGGGGTATCGTCGATATTCTGGAAATGCTGAGTGTTCAGAGGGCCCAGGCGGATGCGGTGCAAGAGCGGGTGCGAGCACTATCGGAGTGGCGCTCCGCGCGGCTCAGGCTACTGGCAAGTGCGGGAACGGTCAGCCTCGAGCATCTGCACGCCCGGCGTTGACGGGAGGGATTGCAGCGGCGGGTAAGCGCGCGGCTGGCCTTGTCGCCGTGAGCGGCTGCGTAGAGACTGCGCGAGTCGCAGGCTGTCGGCGATGCGGGGCCATTGTCTGTGCAAAGCCGCATTGCCAGGCGTGTCCGGATCCCCAAACCCAATAAAAAATGTCCGCTGTCAAGTCGTTAGTGCGGACATGCAACGGTACGAAAGGTCTTGTGGGGCAATAGGTTAGGCCAGATTTCGGCCTCGGTGTGCTCTTACCGCGTTTTGAGCTAGGTGCCGCATAGGCGCTTCGCGGTAGCAAGCCTAGGAGCGGCGGAGCGGGCAAGGTCGCACCGCCATCATAGCCCGGCCTATCGCAAGCCACCGCTCAAAGCGAAAGCGCAGCCCTTGGGCTGCGCTTTCATCGTGGGCGGATGGTAGAGGCGTCCGCATCGTCAACTCGGCTTCGGCGGGGCGGCCTTGCCTG
>NZ_AQPL01000166.1:0-44462 GCF_000395345.1 Cupriavidus sp. WS
CTTCGGCGGGGCGGCCTTGCCTGCCCCTCCTTTTCTGAATCCCCGATCCCCCGCCATGAACGCTTCCAGCATGTGCGGGATCAGCGTCGCCGCATCGACTGCCTCGCCATACGCCTGCGCGTGCAGCGCGGCGTAGCGGTCGAGGTCGGTTTTAAGACTGGCCGGGCAGGCAAAGGTGAGCTTGACGCTTTCGGTCTTGGGCAGCGGCCCCAGCCGCAGCTTCTTGGTTGTGCTCATCGTGAAGTCCCCCGATTGAAGAACAGCGGCTGGTACGGCCGCAACACCAAGTCGCGGTTGACGATGATCCGCACCGGCAGGCCGGGCCGTTGGGTCAAGGTGGGCTGGATGTTGAGGTTGCGCCGGGTCACTTCCTGGCCGATTTGATTCACCGTGTCCTGCAAACTGTCACGCCCGGCGATGATGACGCGATCGCCATCTTGTCGATTCTCCGGCGCGGCCAGTTCGGCGCCGACGCCCAGCAGGGTCGTCAGCGCCGCACCGGCAAAGATGCGGCCCCAGTGGTAGTCCACATCGTCTTCCAGGCCGGCATAGCCGGCCGGATCTGCGCCGGCCAGATTGTCGAGCGTCAACGAAGACGTGTCCGGCAGAATGATCCGATTCCAGACGACTTGAACGCGGCTCTGCCCGTAACTGACCTGGCTGTTGTATTTGCCCAGGATGCGCGAACCCTGCGGGATCAGCAGGAAACGCCCGGTGGCCGTGTCATAGACCGGCTCTGTCACAGTGGCGATCACGTCGCCGGGCAAGTCCGACTTGATGCCCGTCACCAGCGCTCCGGCAACCACCGTTCCGGCCATGACCTGATACGGCGAAGCCGGCAGGGTCAGGTTGCCGGAATTGCGGGTTTCCGTAGAGCCGCCTTTCAGGAAAGCCTCCTTCTGGTCTTGCCGGTTCTGCACGGCGGTCGGATCGGCAGGCTGGGCCGCCGTCGAGGCCGGCCCGGCGGCCATCGGGTCGAACGCCGCATTGGCGGCGAAGCCCGGCGCGGTGGCGGCCTGCGACTGCGCGACCGGCGCGGCCGCCTGCGCACCCGAGCGGAAGAACACGGACGATGCTGCGGCAGCTTCGGCTTCCTTGCGCAGCGCATCGTTCGGGTCGTGGCCGGGAGCCGCGTAGGCGGCTGTCACCGGCTGCTGCGACTTCACGATGACCGGGCCGAGGTCGCCCGGCAGCGGCGGCCCCAGCTCGGGTACATCGTGCGGCAAGGCTGGCGGCAGCTTCGAGTAGTCCGTCGGTAGCGCATCCAGCCCTTCGGACTTCGAGACGCGATCGACGTTGTAAAGCTCGGTTTGCTCGCCCGTACCGCGCCGATGCGGTTGCAGCGACCAGATCGTGGCCCCAAGCACGGCGACCGACAGGCCGCCCGCGAGGATGGCCAGCGTGCGCCGGTTCAGGCGCGTGACCGGACGCGGCTGGGCACGCAGCGCCACAGCCTCGGGCGCCACCTTGCCCGCCGGCGGAGCGGCGAGGTCGGGAGTGTCATCCTGGCTCATGGTCAGTTCCTCCGCGCCACGCCATCGGTGCGCTCGATACGCACCACGTCGCCGCCATCGCCGCCCAGGCGCAGTTCTGCTGCACCGAACAGGCGATCCACGATGTAGTACGGCGAGCGGAAGCGATAGTTCACCAGTTGCCCGTCGCCCTGTGTGCCGATGACGAACAGCGGCGGCAGCTCGCCCTGGGCGATGCCTGCCGGGAACTGGATATAGACCTTCTCGCCATCGTCGAAGGCGCGCAGCGGCTTCCACGGCGGATTGCCGCCCGACACCGCGTAGCGGAAACGGATCTTCTCCAGCGACAGGCCAGTATCGACCGGCGCGGCGGCGCTGGCCGCCTGTGCCTGGCGTTGCAAGGCCAGCATCCGGTCTTTCGGATAGTCCCAGGACACCGACGCCATCCATGCCTTGTCGGTCGAAGTCAGTTCCAGCAGGTACGTCCTGCGGCTGGTGGTAATGACCAGATTGGTCTTCAAGCTGGAACGGATGGGTTTGACCAGCACATTGACGCGCAGATCGGCCCCGCTGCCGCTGGAGGTGTCTCCGACGATCCAGCGCACGGTATCGCCCGCAGCGACCGTCACCAGTTCCTCGCCGGGCTGGAGCGCAATCACCGTCACGCGACCCACGGACGCATAGACCTGGTACAGCGCGCCATCGGTGAAGGGCCAGACCTGGATCGCATTGACGTAGCCCTCGCGGGTCGGTGCGATGCGTGCCTCGGCGTTGGCACGAGAAACGCGCACCTTCTCGTCGGCAGGCTCCGGTGCCGCCGGGGCCACATCGACGTCCGGCAGCGGCTTCAACTGCGCTGGCAGCGCCAAGGGTTCGGGCACTGCCACCACTTCGATGGGCTTGGGCGGCTCGGGCAATGGCTGAGCCTGCACCGGCTCATCGAGCGAGATCATCGGCGGCGGTTTGCCCTGCGTGGCACAGCCCGCAAACAGGACAGTCGATGCCAGCAGGATCACCGGCAATGCAGTTTTACGGAAATGTGCATTCATGGTTTGGCTCCTTCAGAAGAATCCAGTTCACGGCTCCACGACAAGCCATTGACGTAGATGCCCAGCGGGTTGCGGCGCAGGCGTTCTTCGGTGCGCGGGGTCTGCTGCACGATGGACACCACCGCCGTCCATCGCTCCAGCCCGGCCGCCGCGCCATTGACGTAGCGGCGTTCCGTCCAGCGCACGTTGAACGACGCATCACTGGCGCGAACCACGCTGGTGATCTGCACCGTCACCGACTCCTTGCCAATACGGGCGAACGGGTCATTCACCCGCGCATAGTCGTTGAGCACCGCCGCGCCCCGGTCGGTGGTGTAGTCGTAGGCATCGAGCCAGTTCTGGCGCACAACGATCGGGTCGATGGACAGCGAGCGCACCAGCGTCACGAAGCGCGCGATGTGGTGTGCCGTCTGCGCATCGGTGGGCCGATACGGCGTGGCCGCTTCGCCCACGGTGCGCACCTGGCCGGACTGATCGACCTCGATGACATAGGGCGTGACGATGGATTGGGCCGAGCGCCACACCAGGCCGCCGGCCATCAGCAATGCGAGCACCAGGCAGCCGAAGGCCATCAGCCGCCAATTCTTGGCCTGCACGCGGGCCGAGCCGATGCGCTCGTCCCAGACCTGGGCAGCAGCTTGATACGGGGTGGCAGGCTGCGGCGTATCGGCATAGCGCACCTGCGGTCGTTTGAATCGCATGGAGTTCTCCTTGAAAGTCAGCTATCGGGTTATTCATCGGGGCGCAGGCTCGGGCCTTGGCCCGAACCGCCACCGTCGCCACCGCGCAGCGTGTGCGCGGCCGTGGTGGTGGCCTGGGTGAGTCGTTGGCGGCGTTGCAGGCGCTTGGCCCAGCCCGGTTGTTCCTGCTTCTGCGCATTGGCCGTGTCGCCTGTGCTGGCCTGCCCGGAGCTGGCAGCGCCACCGCCAGAACTACTATCGGTGCCGGAGCCTTGCCAGCCTGCTTTGAATGGCGCGGCCGCCTTGGCTGCCGCCGCTTTGATGCCTGCACCGGCGCGTTGGCCTGCCGCCTGTGCGCCGCCCTTGGCGACACTGCCTAGCCCTGCCATCGCACCCTTGGCCCCGCCGCCCGCAGCGGCAGAACCGGCCTGGAAAGCCGACTTCGCGCTGCCAGCCGCCGAGGTCGCGGCCCGCGCGCCAGCCCCGGCGAGCTTGGCGGCAGCCGGTGCCATCCGCGCCCCGGCCATCACGGCACCGCCCACGCCGGTGGCCGCAGCACCCACGGCAACCGCCGCGCCTGCGGCACCCACAGCAGCACCGGCCATCGCCCCGGCACCCAACTGCGGTGCGCCGGATACGAGCCCGGTGGCAATGCCAGGGCCGAAGATCCCCAAGGCCAGCAGCGTGAGCGAGGCCAGCATGATGACCACCGCATGGTCGATGGACGGCTCGGCGGGATGTACCTGGAACTCGGCGAACAGGCCCGAGCCGATGCCGACGATGACGGCCAGCACCAATACCTTGATGCCCGACGACACCACGTTGCCCAGCACCTTTTCGGCAAGAAAGCTGGTCTTGTTCCACAGCGCGAACGGCACCAACACGAAGCCCGCGAGCGTGGTCAGCTTGAACTCGATCAGCGTGATGAAAAGCTGGATCGCCAGCACAAAGAAGCACAGGATCACCACCGCCCAAGCCAGGAACATGACCACGATGGGCGTCATGTTCACGAACACCTCGGGGAAGCCCGCCATGTCGCTGATCTGCTCAAGAATGGGGGCCGCTGCGTCGATGCCGGTCTTGGCCAGGCGTCCCGGTTGTAGGAATTCGCCCATGCTCATCGTCGAGCCGCTGGCTGTCAGGCCCAGGCCCGCGAACGAGCGGAAGACGATGCTGGCCAGCCAGTTGAAGTTGTTGATGATGTACGCGAAGGCACCGACGTAGAGCACCTTGCGCAGCAACTTGGCGATCACGTCATCGCCCTGGCCGGTGGCGTGGCTCATCGCCCAGTACAACCCGGCAATCGTCATGTCGATGACGATCAGCGTGGCGGTCAGGAATGCCACTTCGCCCTGCAGCAGCCCGAAGCCCGAGTCGATGTAGCGCGAGAAGGTAGCGAGAAAGCGGTCGATCACTGTCACGTCGTTCATGGCACGTCCCTATCGAAGGGCATGGCGTCCTGGTTACTGGAGGGCGTGTCGAAGCTCGGCGGGATCGGCGGCAGATCGGCCAGCGTGCGGAACTCGTCAGGCCCGGTTTCACCGGCGAAGAAGCGCCGCCGGAAGGCTTCAGCCGCGGCTAGGCAGGCGTCTTCGCCTGCCGTCGTCCGGTCGGCTGCACACTGCGCACGCAAAGCCTTGAGCCGCACGGGATCGGCGGCCAGGGCAGCGGCCAGGTCTTCGGTCGGCTGCTGGCTGCAAGCGACCAGCAGCACGGGCAGCAGGAGGGCAAGGCATCGCATGGCCGTCTCCCGTCAGTTGCCGTAGAAATCCACGCGCTGCGGCGTGTAGGGCGTGCCATCGCCCAGGAACCGGCGCGTCACTTCACGGCCACGTTCGACAGCCGCTGCTTGGCGTGCCAGTTCCAGCGCGGCGGCGCGTTCCTGCGTGATCTGGAGTTGCTGCGCTTGGATGGACTGCTTGGCCTGCAAGGCCAGAAGCTGGTTGGTCGCCTGCATGGCTTGCAGCGCGCCGGTGGCGGACTGACTCTGGCTGACCAGATCGGACAGTGCGCTTTCGTCTTGCGCCAGGCTCTGCGACACCTGCGCCTGCATCCGCATCGCGGTGTGCAGGCCGTTCAGCGTGTTCTTCCAGCGCTCCTGCGCGTCGCGCAGCATCTGGTCGCCGCTGACGGTCGCGGCGTACTGCTCCGGGTACAGCCGGGCGAAGGTGGCATCCATGCTCTGCACGTCGTAGGCCAGGCCGCGAGCCTCGGCGATCAGCCGCTCGGTGGTCGCCAGCGTCGAGCGCAGGCGATTGACGATGTTGAAGTCCAGCTTCGCCAGATTGCGCGCCTGGTTCATCAGCATCTGCGCTTCGTTCTGAAGCTGCTTGATCTGGTTGTTGATCTGCTCCAGCGTGCGCACGGCGGTCAGCGTGTTCTGCACGAAGTTCGACGGATCGAACACCGTCAGCGCGGACGCAGGCTGTAAGGCCAGCAGCGATACCGACAGCACAGCAGCGAGCGAGACAGACAGCAAACGGGGTTGGGTTTTCATGGTGAAACCTCCAGGGGTTGAGAAGCGAGGAAGGACGCTGCTGCCGGTGAGGACGGCAGCAGGTCAGCGGCCCAATCGAGACCGCGATGGCGCAGCCAGGCACCGGAAAAGCCCGGAGTGCCTGCGTCCAGAAGCACGCGATCCATGTCGCGCTGGTCTTGCGGCGTGGATGCCCCGGCGAAAGCCAGCGTGGCTGGCCCCAGATCAAGGTCGAACAGGCGATTGCCCAGGCGCGATTGGTAGTAATAGTCACGCTTGGGCTGCGCGGTCGCCACGATCTCGATCTGGCGGCTGTTGAGGCCGAAGCCTTCGTAGATCGTGCGGATCTGCGGCTCGGTCGCCTGCGGGTTGGGCAGGAAGATGCGGCTGGCACAGCTTTCGATCACTGCCGGGGCAATGCTCGAATCCTTGATGTCGGCCAGCGACTGCGTGGCGAAGATGACGCTGACGTTCTTCTTGCGCAGTGTCTTGAGCCATTGCCGGATGCGCGCGGCGAACACCGGGTCATCAAGGAACAGCCAGGCTTCATCGAGGATCAGCAGCGTGGGCGCGCCGTCGAAGCGTTCATCGAAGCGGGCGAACAGGTAACCCAGCACGGCCAGCACCGCCGCCTTGCTGTGCATTAGCTCTTCCATTTCGAAGCACTGCACGCTGCTGTAACCCAGCCGGTCGGCATCGGCGTCTAGCAGCTTGCCGTGGGCACCGCCCAGCACATAGGGCGCGAGAGCCTGGCGCAGTGCGTTGGATTGCAGCAGCACCGATAGGCCCGTTATCGTGCGCTGCTCCACTGGCGCACCCGAAAGGCTGCCGAGTGCCGACCAGATCGCTGCCTTCTCGTCCGGGCCGATGGCCACACCTTCATGCAGCAGGCGGCCTTCCACCCATTCGGCGGCCCAGGTGCGGTAGCCCTCCTGGTCGATGCGGGCCAATGGCTGGAACGCAATCGCCCCGTCGTTGCCTAGGTCGTAATGCTCGCCGCCCAGGCCCAGGATGGTGGCGCGCATGGAGCGGCCCATATCGAAGGCAAAGATGCGCGAGCCGGGATAGCGGCGAAACTGCATCGCCAGCGTAGCCAGGAGCACCGACTTGCCCATGCCGGTCGGCCCGGCGACCAGCGTGTGGCCCACGTCGCCAATGTGCGTCACCAGCCGGAACGGTGTCGCGCCATCGGTGCGGGTGACGATCAGCGGTGGGTCATCCAGATGCGCGTTCTTCTCCGGCCCGGCCCACACAGCAGACAACGGCATCATGTGTGCCAGGTTCAGCGTCGAGACGATGGGCTGGCGCACGTTGGCGTAGGCATTGCCGGGAATGGATGACAGCCAGGCATCCACCGCATTCAAGGTCTCGGGGATAGTGACGAAGCCCCGGCCCTGGATGACGCGCTCGACCATGCGCAGTTTCTCGTCGGCCACGGCGGCATCGGCATCCATGACGGTGACGGTGGCCGTCAGGTAGCCGAAAGACACCTGATCGCTGCCCAGCTCCTGCAGGGCGGCATCGGCATCGGCGGCCTTGTTGTTGGCGTCGGTATCGACCAGCGGGCTTTCCTGTTGGAAGATCGTTTCACGCAACAGCGCGACGACATTCTTGCGCTTGGCGAACCATTGACGGCGCAGTCGGCCCAGCTCTCTTTCCGCCTCGGCTTTGTCCAGGCACAGAAAGCGCGTGCTCCAGCGATAGCCGAAGCCCAGACGGTTGAGATCGTCCAGAATCCCCGGCCAGGTTGAGGTCGGAAAACCCCGCACCGATACCACGCGCAGGTGCTGGTCGCCCAGCATGGGTGCCAGGCCACCGACCAGCGCGGAATCGGTCAGCAGCGCGTCGATATGGAACGGCACGTCGGGCACACCGACGAGATAGCGCCGCGTGGACACCGTGGTGTGCAGGTAAGTCAGTGTCTGGCTGTCATCGAGCCAGGCAATCTCCGGCATCACGCCGTCGAGCAAGTCGAAGACGCGATCCGTTTCAGCCACGAAGGCTTCCAGCCGACCCTGCCAGTCCACGCCATCGCCCGGCGCGTTCTCATAGAGCATCTTGGCGGCGCGGGCGCGGGATTCTTCTGGTGGCAGATAAGCCAGCGTGAGGTGATAGGCGCTCTCGTAGTGATGGCCGGATTCCTCGAAGGCTGCGCGGCGTTCTTCCTCCACCAGCCAGGACAGCGGCTCGGGGAAGTCGGAACGCGGATAGCCCGCCGCAGCGCGGCGCTCGGCTTCAATGAACAAGGCCCAGCCCGATCCCAGGCGGCGCAGTGCGTTGTTCAGGCGCGCCGACGTGGCGATCAGCTCGCCTTGCGTGGCGCTGTCCAGATCCGGCCCACGAAAACGCGCCGTGCGCTGGAACGAGCCATCCTTGTTCAAGACGACGCCCGGCCCGATCAGCCCGGCCCAGGGCAGCCAGTCGGCCAGCAGCGCGGGCCGCTGGCGGTATTCGGCAAGGTTCAGCATGTCGGCTTCTCCCTATGCGTCCAGCAGCGGCTTGTGCTTGATGTGCCGGGCGAAGACCTGCATGAACTGCGGATCGACGCGCGCACCCCACACCGCCAGCGAATGGCCGACAATCCACAGCACCACGCCGGGAATCCACAGTTGCAGGCCCAGCCCGACGGCGGCGGCCAGCGTGCCGTTGGCAATCGCCACGGTGCGCGGCGCACCGCCCAGCAGGATCGGCTCGGTCAGCGAGCGATGCAGCGGCACTTCAAAGCCCGGAAGATCGGTGGCCGTGCTCATACGACGGCCCCGCCGGAGAAACTGAAGAACGACAGGAAGAAGCTCGAAGCCGCAAAGGCAATGCTCAACCCGAAGACGATCTGGATCAGCTTGCGAAAGCCGCCACTGGTATCGCCGAAGGCCAGCGCCAAGCCCGTCGCAATAATGATGATGACCGCGACGATACGGGCCACCGGCCCCTGGATGGATTCGAGGATGGATTGCAGCGGGCCTTCCCACGGCATCGAGGAACCGGCGGCCTGTGCGGTTCCGGCCAGGAACAACAACAGCGCGGCCAGCAGCAGCCCTTGCCCCGCAGGGCGGGCCAGGCTGCGCAGCCGTGCCAGGCTGGACAGGCGAGAAAGCGGATTTACAGAAAGATGGAAAGCATCAACGTGCGTCATGGCAGTTCTCCAGAGGATTGGTCGAGGGACTGGGAAGGAACAGGCGGCAGCTCGGGAAACGACGTTTCCAGCGCATCCGCCAGGCGGTAGCCCGCGCCGTCGAAACCGACGACACGGGAAATGGTTTCGACGTGGCGCTTGCGGCCACGGCCTGCGATGTGGATGACGACGTTGACCGCCTCGGCGATCAGGGCGCGGGGCGGATTCACCGCCACTTCGAGGATCAGTTGCTCCAGGCGCAGCAGCGCGCCCAACGCGGAGCCGGCATGGATGGTGGCGATGCCACCGGGGTGGCCGGTGCCCCAGACCTTCACCAGATCCAGCGCTTCGCCGCCGCGCACTTCGCCGACGATCACGCGATCCGGGCGCAGCCGCATCGTTGCGCGCACCAGTTCCTGCATCGACACCACGCCTGCGCGGGTGCGCAATGGCACATGGTCACGGGCCGCGCATTGCAGTTCGATGGTGTCTTCGAGCACCAGCACGCGGTCGCCGGTGGCGGCGATCTCGGCCAGCAAGGCATTGGCCAGCGTGGTCTTGCCGGTGCTGGTGCCTCCGGCGATCAGGATGTTGTGCCGCTCGCGCACGGCATGACGCAGAAACTCGGCCTGCCCAGCGGTCAGGATGCCATCGGCCACATAGCGATCTAGACCGATGATGCTCACGGCCCGCTTGCGCAGCGCAAAGGCCGGGCCGGGTGCGGCGGGCGGCAGGATGCCCTCGAAGCGCTCGCCGGTCTCCGGCAGTTCGGCGGTCAAGAGCGGTTGGCCGCGATGTACCTCCGCACCAACGTGAGCGGCGACCAGACGGATGATGCGTTCGCCATCGGCTTCGGGCAGTTCGATGCCCAGCGGCGCACGGCCAGACGACAGCCGATCCACCCACAGCGTCCGGTCGGGGTTAAGCATCACTTCCACCACGTCCGGGTCTTCCAGCGCTGCGGCGATCACCGGCCCCATCGCCGTGCGCAGCATCTGGATGCGGCGATCCAGCGAAGTCGCGGCCGACGAACGCGGTTCGGGCGGCATCTGCTGAACGGCGCTCATGAGGCACGCTCCGCAGCACGTTCATGGGCTTCGGTCAGCACCGCCGCGTCGTCCATCCGCATGGGGTCTGGATGCAGTTCTTCCACCACGTCCCGCACCAGGCTGCGGCCACGCAGCAGGTGGCGGCCCAACTGTTCGACGAACTGCTCGAAGCGCGCCTTGCCCTGGGCGCGAGCTGCATCCTGATGGGCTTCGGGCACCGGCGTGCTGACGGTCAGGTAGTAGCGGATAAACAGCGCCAGCGTTTCGATCTGGATGTTCTGGTCACGCTCCAGACGCTCGGCTTGCCGCGACAGGCGATCCAGACGCTTGGCAATGGCGGCCTCGCGCTGGTCGCCGGCATCGAGCGACAGCCAGGACGCCAAGGCAGCGGCGACGATGCTGGACTTGGATACGCCTTTCTTGGCGGCCAGTTCGTCCAGACGCTTGGCGTGCTCGTGCTGGATGAACAGGTTCAATCGGTATTGGCTCATAGGTCGATTCCGTCGTTAGGGTCGAGGGATGCCAGCCGCGCCGTGCGCTGCATGGCGGGGTCGAGCTGGCCGGGAAGCACCGGGGGCATGTCGTCGTCATCGAGCAGCGACAGGTCACTGGTCGGGGTATCCATCTCGGGGGCATAGGCAATGGCTTCGGACAGTTCGGGCTGGCGGCGTGGGCCGCCGTCGTCGGTCGAACCCAAGGCCTCCAGGTCATCGGCGGACGCCGTAGCCGGTGCCGCAGGAACCACAGGTATGGCCAGGCCGCTCCAGTCGTCAGGTCGTGCAGGCGGCACATCGGCATAGCGGCCAACCGTCACCGCAGGCGGCGGCAACACCCGTTGCTTGAAATTGGCGTCGGCGAAGTAGCGCAGCTTCTTCGCCTTGATCGGCGCGACGCTGGACACCATCACCACCGCTTCATCAGTCGGCAACTGCATTACTTCGCCTGGCGTCAGCAGCGGACGTGCGGTTTCTTGGCGCGACACCATCAGATGGCCGAGCCACGGTGCAAGCCGGTGGCCTGCGTAGTTGCGCTGGGCGCGCAACTCAGTGGCCGTGCCCAATGTTTCGGAAATGCGTTTGGCCGTGCGTTCGTCGTTGGTGGCGAAGGTCACGCGCACATGGCAGTTGTCCAGAATCGAATGGTTCTGCCCATACGCCTTGTCGATCTGGTTGAGCGACTGGGCGATCAGGAAGCTGCGGATGCCATAGCCCGCCATGAAGGCCAGCGCCGTCTCGAAGAAGTCCAGCCGCCCCAGCGCCGGGAACTCGTCCAGCATCAACAACAGCTTGTGGCGGCGTTGGATGCCGTCACTGCCATCCAGCGATTCGGTGAGCCGTCGCCCGATCTGGTTGAGGATCAGCCGGATCAGCGGCTTGGTGCGCGAGATGTCGGAAGGCGGCACTACCAGATACAGCGATACCGGATGCTCTGCTGCGATCAGGTCAGCGATGCGCCAGTCGCAGCGCGACGTGACTGCGGCCACCGTGGGATCTCGGTACAGGCCGAGGAACGACATGGCGGTGGAGAGCACGCCCGAGCGCTCGTTGTCCGACTTGTTGAGCACTTCGCGGGCAGCGGATGCAACGACGGGATGCTGGGCATCACCCAGGTGCTTGGTCGTCATCATCCGATGCAA
Organism: Cupriavidus sp. WS; assembly: GCF_000395345.1. Taxonomy (NCBI): domain Bacteria; kingdom Pseudomonadati; phylum Pseudomonadota; class Betaproteobacteria; order Burkholderiales; family Burkholderiaceae; genus Cupriavidus; species Cupriavidus sp. WS. The sequence continues at coordinate 11,475 of NZ_AQPL01000166.1, forward strand.
GGTCAGCTCGAACGGGCTGGCCGGGTCGCTGAGGAAGTTGGCAACGCCCCGTAGCGTCTTGTCTTCGCCCGCGTAGAGCACATGCAGGATCGCGCCGACCAGCAGCGCGTGACTGGTCTTCTCCCAATGGTTGCGCTTCTCCAGCGCGCCTTCTGGATCGACCAGGATGTCGGCGATGTTCTGCACGTCGCGCACCTCATGCGCGCCGCGCCGCACTTCCAGCAGCGGGTTGTAGGCCGCTGAACTGGCATCAGTGGGGTTGAACAGCAGGCAGTGCGAGAAGCGCGAACGCCAGCCAGCGGTGATCTGCCAGTTCTCGCCCTTGATGTCGTGGATGACAGCGGACGCGGGCCAACTCAACAATGTCGGCACCACCAGGCCCACACCCTTGCCTGAGCGCGTCGGCGCAAAGGTCAGGACGTGTTCCGGCCCTTCGTGCCGCAGGTAGTGGCCGTCATGTTGGCCGAGAAAGACACCAGCAGGCTGCGTCAGCCCAGCCTTGCGAATGTCGGCGGCATCGGCCCAGCGAGCCGAGCCATAGGTCGTCACCTTGCGCGCCTGGCGCGAGCGCCACACCGACATGGCGATGGCGACCGCCACGGCCAACAGGCCACTGCTTGCCGCGATCATGCCGCCGGTGTCGAACACCTGCGGCGCGTAGGCGTCGAAGAAGAACCACCACTCGAACAGTTTCCACGGGTAATAGACCGGCGTGCCGTGGAAGTCGAACCAGGGCGAGCCCAGGCGTAGCTGGTAGCCCAATGCGGCGGCTGTCCATTGCGTGGCACCCCACACGCCGGCGATCACGATGCCGAACACGGCGGCGATCTGACCGAACAACACGCCCTGAGCTTGCATACCCTGGCCTCCGATTTCTCCTGCGCTGATTCCCCGTGGAAAACGCGGCACAAAGGCGTGCCGCAGGCGTCAGGATCGGTGCCGGTTCAGTGCCAGTCAAAGACCGTTATCGGCAGCAAGGTGATGCAAAAAGCATGGTTTCATGCAGGGACGAAACCAGTAAAAACGCCGCAGGCGTGAGCGCGCTGCGGCGTGTTGAGAAACAAAAACAGGATATGCGGAAATCCGCCAACGGTCAGAACTTCGGCGACGTTTCCGATGGCGTGTAAGGCACTTTCCCATCGCCAAAGAAGCGCTTGTTCGTCGCTTCGGCCACGCGGTTGCACAGCACGTCGCCCATCGTGGGGCGCTCGGTCTTGCACTGGCGGCGCATCTCCTTCAAACGTTCGGGATCGGCGGCCAGTTCTTCCACGGTCGGGAGATTAGATTCCTGCTTGGGCGACTCCGAAGGACCGCAGGCCGTGAGTGCAGCAACCAGCAAGAACGGGGCAAGCAGCTTCATGGTCATGGCTCGGTTTCCTCCTGTGAGTCGGGTTCAACGGGTGGTGAGGCTCTGCTGCCTTCGGGGGATTCGATGGCTTGCACTCGCTCGATAAAACGCGCCACGACATCTGACGAGTCACCTTCCCGGTGCAGCAAATAAGTCTTCAACAAAAGAGGGCGACCTGCCAATGGCCGCGCAACTACACCAGGTTCTCGACTTGCGGCAACGTGAGGAGCTCCTGCCAACCCTATTGCAAACCCTGCTGATACCAGTGCCATCATTAAATCAATGGAGGCCACGTACTCAGCGATCAGTGGCTCAATATTTGCTCGACGCAATGCTCGCTCAACTTGGCGGGCATGGCCTTCGCAGACTTGAGGGTCACACAACACCACCGGGTAACGCAGTAACTCTTCTAATGGGATGCGCTTGTACTTCAGTAACGGATGCCTCGCGGGTACCGCCACCATCAGTGCATCGCTCCACACTGCTTCAGCAGTGATTCCTTCGCCCACGTCATTCGATTGCGCAAAGCCTAAGTCGTACAAATCATCGTGAAGCCCCTTGATTTGATGCGACAGCGGCACCTCAAACAGGCGAATCTCGATTTCTGGCTCTTCTTGCCGACATAGCGCCAGCAGCGATGGAAGGCGAGATGGAGTCAAACCATCGGATAGCGAAACGCGCAATTGACCATGAAAACCGTTGGCCGCCGCCTTTACACTGTCGCGCGCTTGCTGCAATGCAGTAAAGACGCGTGGCACATGATCCATGAATAGTTTTCCTGCACGCGTCAGTCTCGTGCTTCGGCTAGTGCGAACAAATAGTTGCTCGCCCAGTTCCTCTTCCAGCTCTTTTATCGTCCGAGACAGTGGCGACTGCTCGATATGTAAGCGCTCTGCCGCTCGGGCGAAATGAAGTTCCTCCGCTACAGCAAGGAAGCAGCGCAAATGCCGAAGTTCCATATTCTCCTCTCCGCTGATCCCATTTTTAAAGCCTTTGTTAAATCAACTAAAAAAGATGTTTCTTAATCCTGTGTGACGACGTTACTCTGCTGCCCAGCCGTCGCTTTCATCGTGACCCAAGCCACGCCAATCAATGTGATGGATGCCGAAATCCCACTCATCCATGAGATGTTTTCACTCAGAATCAATACACCAAGGATGGCACTCAGAACGGGTACTGAAAGTTGTACTGCGCCAGCGCTGATGGCCGTCATACGCACACGCACCCAGTACCAGACTGCGTACCCGATGGCCGATGCAAGGGTGCCGGACAGCAAGGCGTAAACGGCTCCTTTGGTATCGAAGCTCAGGTGCTCATGTTGAAGCCACATCAACCCGAAGGCTAACGGCACTGCCCACAGAAAACTGCTCGCGGTACTAGCTACAGGCGAGTCCGCTGACCGCCCGATCAGCGAAAACCCTCCCCAAGCAAAACCTGCCACTGCCATCAACGCCGTAGCAGAGAGTGACGGCGCAGAGGCCGAGGGGGTAAGAAAAGCTGCTAGACCGACCAAAGCTAGAAGCACCCCAAAAATACTGGTTCGTTCTCCCTTGTAATATCCATACCCGATCATCAATAACTGTGCTGATGCAAACAATACCAACGCACCGGCACCGGTACTTATATCTCGATATGCAAAGGAGAATGAAGCTGCATAAGTAAACAGTAGAATGGCTGGCCACCATCCCGATCTGGCAAGCCTCAATGGCGCTCTCTGCAATATTAAGATTGCCAGCAGCGTGATCGCACCTGAAACGATCCTTATCACGGTGAAAGAGGTTGCGTCGATGGCTGTCGTTTGGAAAGCCAGCCGAGTTAGTAGAGAGTTAGCAGCGAAAGCCACCATTGCAAAGCAAGTTAGCAGGACAATGGGGATCAAAGATATCCTTCCCCCTGCCGAGTTCATTTCGCTCTTAGTTTGCCTTGTCTCCATATCTGTCCCCTTCCTGTTTTTAGGTTATTGCAGAGCGCGAATATTTCTTCTTTGCTTGTGCATTGCCACCGTTAGCGAAACGACTGCAATTACAAGCGGCACAAAAGACACCCAGAGCACCATATTCCAGCCGTAGGCGGACAGTAGGCCGCCGGACGAAAAGGAGCCGATGGCCATCACACCGAAGACGATGAAATCATTGAGCGATTGCACTCGTGTTTTTTCTTCTGGGCGGTGGCACTCCAGTACCAGTGCCGACGCGCCGAGAAATCCGAAATTCCACCCCAACCCCAACAAGATCAGAGAGCTAAGGAAATGGGCCTCTTCCATCCCGCCCAACCCGACAGCCGCCGACAGCCCTGTCAGCACGAGGCCTACCGCTGCTATACGCACCGCACCAAAGCGCGCAATGAGATGACCGGTAAAGAAGCTGGGGGCATACATGGCAATAACGTGCCATTGCAAACCCAGGTTGGCTGACGCCTGAGAATGCCCGCACAGATGCATTGCCAGCGGCGCTGCGGTCATCAGGAAGTTCATGAGCATGTAAGTGACCGCGCCGCATATGACCGCGGCGATGAAACGGGGCTGCAATGCGATCATTGTCAATGGCCGCCCACCCGAGACTTCTGCCGCATCTGGCTTCGGCAGTTTCACGCCAAGCAGGATCAACGCCGAAAGCGCCGCGACAGCGGCCTGCACAACAAACGTGGCAGCAAAAAGATGTGGTGGCCACCAATCCATCGTCCAGGTCACCAATTGCGGCCCGACGACGCCGGCAGCGACTCCTCCGGCCATGACGAGCGATAAGGCTCGCGCACGGCGAGACGGTGCAACGCCGTCGGCAGCAGCAAAGCGAAACGACAGCACCACCGCAGCGTAGCTCCCGCCCAGGAAAGTGCTGAGGCAAAACAACCAGAACGATCCCAGGATGACAGCGAATACCGCCAGCACGCCTGCAAGTACGCCAGCCGCTGTGCCAGCCAGGAATGCTGAGCGCCTCCCATGGTGACGTGCCAGTGCACCGACTGGAAAGATGCACGCCGCCATACCTACAACGAAGATGGAAATGGGTAATGTGGCGAGCGCAGGGGCCGGAGCAAGCTGGTTGCCAACCACTGCGCCTGTGGCGTAGACCACGACTCCATTCGCGCCCGCCAATGCTTGAGCAATCGACAGTCGCCAGATGTTTCCTCTCTGCACGCTTTCAGGCAGCAAGTCATGGGAGTTGCTGCTAGGTGACAGGTGCGGATCAGTATGGGGGGACGTATTCTTCATGCGATCTCGGTGCTGCGTTGGCCACCAACAGTCAGCACCATCCGGAACTTGACGTTGCCTGACTTCATGCGCTGATAGGCTTCATTGGCCTGCTCGAATGGCATCACTTCGATCTTGGGGCGTACCCCCGCCAGCACGCTGAAATCCAGCGTTTTTTCGTTCTCCCAGGGCGATCCGGTGATTGAGCCCAGTACGCTGCGCTCTCCCACAATTAGGTGGCCCGCAGACACAGGTAATGGATCTTTCCCTGCGCCAAGTAGCACTAGGCGGCCTTGTGGCGCCAGCCCGGCCATCAGCGGGGAGACCACGGCAGGAGCGCCAATCGTGGTGATGATGGCCTGCGCGCCTCCCATGGCTTTGAGCTTGGCCGCCGCATCCTCTTCGTTGGTGTCGATGTAGAGGTGTGCGCCCAGATCGAGCGCATCGTTGGCGATGTCACTGCCTCGTCCTACGGCCACTACGCGAAAACCCATGCGACGCGCATATTGCAACGCCATGTGGCCCAGCCCACCAATGCCCAGAATGGCGACGGTATCGCCGGCCTGCGCCCCGCACTTCTTCAAGGCATTGAACGTGGCGATCCCCGCACAAAGAATCGGAGCAGCTTCTTCCGCATGGAGTTCGTCGGGAATCGACACCAGGCCGGACGCCCGAGCAAGCATGACCTCGGCGTAGCCGCCGTCGCAGGTGGCGCCGACGAAGGGCTGGTTCTGGCATAGTTGAAAATGTCCCTGGCGACATTGCGCGCACTCCCCGCAAGGCCCACCCAGTCGGCCAACACCGACACGCTGGCCGATTTTCCAGATGGAAGGCACATGTGCTCCAAGCGCGGTGATCCGGCCCACTACCTCGTGACCGGGTACACGAGGCGGCTGCAACGTCGGATCGGCACCTTCGATGTCGCCCACGTCGGCGCCACAGATGCCGCAGGCATCAACTTCAATCAACACTTCACCCGCGCCTGGTGTTGGCGTGGGACGTTCCACCAGTTCCAGAAAGCCTGGCTGGGTGACTTGCATGGCACGGTATGTCGTTTGCATATCTGCCGCTCCTAAAAATGGTGAATAGAAAAATGCTTCAGCCCAATGCGGATGCGAGGCGGTTCAATGCCTCAACGACCACACTGAGCGGACACGCCAGTACCCCCATGGGATCCATCAACTGGCAGGCTCCATCCGCCTCTTGGTCTAATAGTTCAAAGCTGCGAGAAACCGCCATCCACGACGATCTCCGCACCCAGCATGTAGCGCGACTCGTCACTGGCCAGGAACAGCACGGCCTGCGCGATTTCCTCCGGATCGCCCATGCGGCGCGCAGGAATGCGCAGCGACATCAGCCGTTTGGTCTCGACAAGCTGCTCGGCACTAACACCTTCCAGCTCGAAGATCGGCGTGTCGATGGCACCGGGGCTCACGGCATTGACGCGGATCTTGCGATCCAGCAGTTCGCACGACCACGAGCGCGCAAACGAGCGAACAGCCGACTTGCTTGCGGCCAGAGCGGAGAATCCGCCCATGCCGACGGCATTCAGCCAGGCCGAGTTCAACACCACGGATGCGCCATCACGCAGCACAGGCGCGATGGCCTGCATGGAGAAGAACAGCCCCTTGACGTTGACGGCCATCAGTTCATCGAACCGGGCCTCGTCGGTGCTCAGCAGCGGTGTGGCGTACGCCACGCCGGCATTGCCAAAGAACACGTCCAGACCGCCCTCACCAAAAGCAGCGGCAACCTCGCGGGCCATGCGCTGCATGTCCTCGCGCGCACGAACGTCTGCCTGGATGGCCGTGACCGCACCGCCCAGGTTCTTGCGGGCCTGTTCCAGCCGCGCGGCATCGCGCCCGGTGATCGCGACCTGCGCACCTTCTCGCAGGAACAGTTCGGCAGTCGCCAGACCAATGCCGCTGGTGGCACCGGTGATCAGTGCCGTCTTGCCTTGCAGTCTCATGTCAACTCCTTGTTCAATGCAGCACGGGATACCCCCGGCGTCAGTGCCTGCACACCCAGACTTGCTGCTTCGATGGCGCCGGCGAGATAGCCCGGAAACTGCGGCGACCACTCGCTGGCGATGCCCGTGAGGCACCCTTGCCACGGTCCTGAGGTGGCTTTGGACGCAGGTGCCTGAGCATGCTGGCCCGTCGCATCGCGATCCATTGCCGTGGCGGTGCGCGGGTCTTGTGCCCAGTCCTTAATGATGTCGGCCTTGGGCGTCGCCGCGTCGGGTCCAAACATTCGGACGAACTGCTCACGGCAATGCGTGCGCATCACCTCGTCAGAAACGGTGCTGCGCACGCGCGCCGGCACACCCAGGAAACCAAACAGCGCTGCGCTGCCGCCGGGCATGGAGGCATCATGGATCTCACCCATCGGCCCGCGTGCACTGCGGCCCTCTCCCGATAACCCCTGTTCTCGCCAGAACGGGCTGTCATAGATTGCGATGTACTTGGCGTGCGGCGCCATCCACGTGGCCGTGTCGCGCCATTGCTTGGCGAGTGCCTCCGGCAACGCTGGCTCGAAGGCAATGGTGTTTTCGATCAGACGAGGCGGCAGCGCCAGCAGGACGTGCTCGGCGTGCCACGTCACGGGACGACCCGTGGCATCGACGCTTTCGACGACAACATGGTGATCGTTTTTGCGCAGGCTCTGCACCGTATGGCCGGTCAGGACACGGCCTGGATTCAATCTGCGGTGCAGCGCTTCGATAAGGCGGCCCATTCCACCCTTAAGGCGCATGGACGCCGGCGAGTTCACATAGCCACGCATGCGCACGGGAGCGTCCTGCGGCGAACGCTCGACCACCATGTCACCGGCCTCGAACTGCTCGAAGATTTCCAGGCTCAATTCTTCGATCAGGCGTCCGAGTTCGCGTTGGTAGCCGGGCCAGAACCAGGCGGGGCCAAGATCGAAACGGTCAACGGGGCTTACTTGCGCTGCTCCGTGGGAAACGACCTGTCCCGAGGCGTCGGCAGAGGCGATACGCCCACCAGATGCCTCCCGTGCTTCCAGCACCACGTAATCGGTCACGCCTTGGCGTGCCAGCAGATAGGCTGCGTACAGGCCGCTCAAGCCAGCGCCGACGATGACGATGCGTGCGGTATGCGGGCTCATGCTGCTACCACCACATCGGACAAATGGCCCGTCTTGAGGTACACAGTGGCACCTTGATCGCCAGCACGAGGCACAGCAGGTTCACCTGCCGGCAGTCGCAGCCAACTGCCTCCCTCGTAGCGCGTCCCCTCCAGCATCACGGTGCCTGATACGACCAGGATTTCCGCACCGTCCTGCGATGCTTCGAGAATCTTTTCGCCTGGCTCCAGGCGCTGCAAGCTGACCTGCTCGCCCTCAGTCGCGAACAACGGGCACACCTCACGCGCACCTTCGCGGCGCCAATTGGCCAAGTCTCGCGTGTCAATGCGGACGCTGCGCGTCTCGTTATCCGGCATCTGCTGGAGCTTGACGAAAATGACTGCGCCCTCGGCACTGTAGGGCTGATGGCTGGAGCCGGGCGGGTTGCGCAGATACCAGCCTGCCGGGTAATGTCGGTCTCCTTCGGAGAAGGTTCCTGACAGCACCAGGATTTCCTCGCCACCCGGATGCGGGTGCGCGGGAAAGTAGGATTCGGGTGCATACCGCACGATGCTGGTGGCACGGGCCTTCTCCGCGCCCACGCGATCCAGCATCACCCGCTCGACGCCTCCTTGGGGAGATGCGACCCATTGGTAATTGCCGGATGTCACGATGGCGCGACGGGTGAAATCAGCATTGATCAGCATGATGTTTATCCAAACGGGGGACAGCGGCATGGCTCGTCCAGGCGATGGCAGCCATCCCCGGTCAATACGGCTTATTTGGCGGGCAGTTGCTGGTAGGCCTCGACAACACGTGCCGAGTAGGTCAGCGCAGCACCCGCGTTCAACGCGATGGCAACACCCAGGGCTTCGGTGATTTCTTCGAAGGTGGCACCGTGTTCTACCGCCTTCTTGGTGTGCACGGAGATGCAGCCGTCGCAGCGGGTGGTGATGGCCACCGCCAGTGCGATCAACTCGTGCATCTTGGGTTCCAGATGGCCGGTCTTGACGGCTGCGTTGTCGATCGTCATCAGGCCGCGCATCACGTCCGGGCTTTGTTTGGCGTAGTCGCCCACGCGCTCCAGTAGGGAGTCGCGGTAGGCATTCCAGTCTTGCATCATGGTGGTTCTCTCTGTAAGGAAGTTGGCGCCGGGCGTTGACTACGCCCAGCGGAGGTTTTAGTAAGAGGCTCCTGGCATCGGAGCCTGCACGAGATACATCAGTTGCGGCCAGCCATCACGCCGCCATCGACATCCCAAACGGCGCCGGTGACCCAGCCCGCCTTGTCCGATAGCAGGAAGGCGACCACTTCCGCCACATCCTGCGGCGTGCCTACGCGGCCGATCGGGTGAAAGCTGTTGAACCCTTGCAACGCGCTGTGAACTTCGGCCTTGGGAATGAAGCCTTCGTAGATCGGGGTCTGCACCACGGCAGGCGACACCGCGTTGACACGGATGTTCTTGCCGGCCAGTTCCATGGCCAGATGCTGGGTCAGAGAATGCAGGCCGGCCTTGGCCATGGAGTACGCCGAGGACGGCGTGGCCGCGATTGCCTGCTTGCCCCACATCGAACCGATGTTCACAATCGCGCCCGGGCGGTTCTTGGCAACCAGATTGGCGGCCACCTTCTGCGTGATGAAGAAGGTGGCTTTGTTCAGTTGCATGTACTGGTCGTAGTCCGCGCCCGAATGCTCCAGGAACGGCTTGGGGAAGAACACGCCAGCGGCATTGACCAGCAAGTCGATGTCCGCGTGCTGCTCGTCCAAGGTCTTGATCAGCGAAGCCACGGCCTCGTCATTGGTCAGGTCTGAGGTCAGTGCCCAGACTTGACCCAGCGCAGCAAGCTCCTTGCGCGCTTCTTCGGTCTTCTCCGGACGGTTGCCCACGATGACGACGCTGCCGCCGTCGGCCAGCACGGTGCGTGCGATCTGCATGCCCATGCCGCTGGTGCCGCCGACGACCAGCAGCTTCTTGCCCTTGAATTGATTGCTCATCTTGAAATCCTCTCTGTTGGCCCGCCGCTCGGCGGGGGGTGAATAGAAGAAAAACTGTTGATTCCGAAGGTGGCAGCATTGCCGCACCTTCCACCTCCGTATGAAGGCTTCTCTGGAATAAGCGTTATTGTTCTCCTGTTCCCAAAGCCCGACAAACCATATAAAGTGTCAGTTATTGAAAGAAAAACTTTATCGAAATGAAGTCACCCGTCCACCTGAATGCCTTGCGCGCCTTCGAGGCCAGCGCCCGCCACCAGAGCTTTTCTGCGGCGGCGGCCGAACTCAACGTCACGCCAGCAGCGGTAGGCCAACTCGTACGCACGCTGGAAGACTGGCTGGGGACGCCCCTGTTCGTGCGGGGCAGCAGTGGCCGTGCGCGGCTCCTTCCCACGGAGGCTGCCGAGCGGGCACTGCCCGATATCCGCGCCGGGTTTGATCGGCTCACCCTGGGGATGGAGAGACTTCAGGAGGGTGCGTCAAACGGCGTGCTGACCGTGGCCGTCAGCCCAGCCTTCGCCGCAAAATGGCTATTGCCCCGTATCGACCGCTTCCAGGCCGTCTGCGCCGACACGGATGTGCGCCTGGACACCAACCTCAAGCCAGTGGATTTCGTGGCTCAGCGGGTTGATATCGGGGTGCGATATGGCGCCGGCCAATGGCCGGGGTTGACCGCCGATAAGCTGATGGATGAAGAGGTTTATCCGGTGTGCTCGCCCCAACTGCTGCGTGAGCATTGGCGCTTGCAAAAGCCTGCGGACCTGGCCCAGGAAACCCTGATCCACGATTTGTCCATGGACCGACACACAGCGTTCCCAAGTTGGGAAGCCTGGATGAAGAAAGCCGGTGTGAAGGATGCCATTACCCAACGGGGCATGCAGATCAACAACTCTGCTGCGGTCCTGCAGGCGGCGATCGAGGGGCATGGCGTAGCGCTGGCGCGCAGCGTCATGGCTCGTGACGACTTGGCAAGCGGACGTCTGGTAAGACTATTTCCAGACATCAACTTTGCTTCTGCACTGGCGTACTACGTTGTGTATCGACCGGAATGTGCGAGCTTGCGCAAACTGACTACCTTTCGGGATTGGTTGCTAGCAGAAGCCGCCCATTCCCAAGCGGAGAATGGTGGGCTTTAAATCCCAGGCCCTAATCTCCGGCCAACCTCCCATGACACACCACTACCGCGCATCGTCGCGGAAAGCTGCTGCCCCAATCGCTGTTCGATCACCGGACGCCACGGCACAAGCGAGAAGCCTATGCCGTCATCAAGCATCGCGTAATGCCCACTGGCGAGCATGACGCTGCGCCGGTAGATGCCGGCGACGCGCTGGCCGTCTGCCACAGGTCGATTTTCCAGGCCGGTGTCGGCGGCAATGTCCTTGGCGGCTTGCGCCAGTTCCCGATTGCGCAGCGTGCCCAGCAGGTTCCGGGCGAGGATCACACGCTGCCCGCGCCGCTCGGCCAACCCCTGTTCGGCCAGAAAGTCGGCGCGCTGTTGCAGGGTGTTCTTGACCTCGCCACCAAACCCCAGGTCACCCAGGCCCTTGCCGCCGCTGATCAACTGCTGATCCAGCCAGGTCGCGCCAATCACCCGCGCCTGCCGCTCGATCGGAAGGTGCGATTTCAACTCCACCGCCACACCGCCCAGCCGTTGCGCGTCGTACTGGCGGCCACGCTCGGCCAGGTCGTCCGGAACCTTCCATAAGCCTTCGGCCACGCGCTCCACGATGCCGGCCCGACCCAGGGCTTCCAGTCGTCGGACATGGGCCGCGACGACTTCCTGCGGGTCTCGGTCGGGCTTGCCCCGGCCCTGCTCGATCGCCAGGTGATGATCGGCGCGATACAGGCCATCGCTCGCCAGCGCGGCGATGTTCTTGTCGGCCGCCCGCACCTCGGCGGAACCGCGTACCTCCACCACCGCGCCAGCGGGATAGTTCGCCAACTCGTCGCGGGCGTTCAGCGCGACGTAGTGAGCCTTGCCGTCCACCCCGTCGATGACCAGATAGCCGCGGTCGCGCAGTTCGTCGGCCAGCCCCTTGGCAGCGATGCGGCCAACGATGGTACGGCCTTCGTCACCCGCCTCGAACACCGCCAGTTCGCGCGGCTGGCCGCTCATGGCCCGCTGCATCGTTCGGATAATGTCGCCACGCTCGCCCAGGGCGCGCAAGGTCTTCTCGGCATCGGCATGGACGGCCCAGGTGCCGGGCTGCGTCTCGTCGGCCAGGCCCAGGCGCTGCAAGCGTTGCAGGCGGCCGATCAGCAGCAGGCGTTGGCGTTGCAACCGGGGTTCATTGAAGCGTTCGATCTGCACCCGGCCAGCCTCGCCGGCTTCGCGTTGCAATGTGCGATCGAGGCTCGTCCACCGCTCCTGTTCCACCTCGCGCTGCAAGGTCTGCTGGATCTCCAATTCGGTGCGCGGCCCGAGCCATTCCGTCGCCAGTTCGGCGGCGCGATGGCGGAAGCCGTGGGCGATGTAGTCGCCCGCGATGATGAGGTCTTTGCCGGTGTCGTCGCGCCCGCGCACGATCAGGTGGGTGTGCGGGTTGTCGGTATTCCAGTGATCGACCGCCACCCAATCCAGCCGCGTGCCGAGGTCGGCTTCCATCCGGTTCACCAGATGCCGGGTGTAGGTGCGCAGCTCTTGAAGCTCGGCACCGTCCTCCGGGGAGACGATGAAGCGGAAATGGTGCCGGTCATCGGCGCTGCGCTCATTGAAGGCGTCGAGGTCGGCATCGTCGGTCTGCGGCCCATAGGCGCAGCCCGGCGCGCCATCGCGGCCAGCGCCGTCGCGCTCGATGTAACGCAGGTGTTTCGTCAGCGACTGCGGGCTGGCGTTGCGTTGATTGACTAGCAGAGTCTTGATGGTCACGCGCCGCGACATGTGCGTGAGCTTCGCCCCGGCGAAGCGTGCCGCCGTGTGGCCGCGCCCAAGCCGTGAGCCGGGCCGCTGGCCTGCCCGTGCGCCGCTGCCATTGCTTGCGGAGTGGCGCATCGAGGATTTGCCGCCGCTAGCCTTGCCGACCTGCTTGAGCACCTTGGAAACGAAACTCTGGCCCTGGCCCTTGCCCCGGTTCTTCGGGGCGCTGGGACGCACGCGGAAATCGTCGTCGCGGCGGTCGGTCATGGCTGAGCTCCCTGCAAGCTCTGGTGTGTCCTATCGTGCGAAGCACGCGGACATGCCTGCATTGGCGCGACCTTCGCGCCCCAAGCGGCACGGTGGCGAAGCCGCTCCGTGCCGCGCGCCCCCCATGTGCAGACTGGCTTTCGACGCGGCCCGGTGCCGCGTCCTTTTGTCTTGCCTTCCGCCTTTGCCCTTCGCTGTCGCTCCGGGCGTCGGCGGCCCGGCGGCGCTGCGTTGCTTGCAGCCAGCCCGCCGGCGAACGCAACGACGACCGCAGGCCGGGCGCGTTCGAGGCAAAACGCCTGCACGTTGGACGGCTGCGCCGAAGGCAGCGCGAAGTGCGGTGCGAATGCACCCGCACTGCACGCGCGACGACACCGCGACGGCCAGCAGAACGACATGCCCGATGGCACGATGAGATGCACGGCAACGTGCAGCGAATCGGCGGCCGTCATGGGCGTGTCTCCAGCCAGACCGGATGCGCGACGCCGATCACGGCGGATGCGCTGATCGGGCCGAAATAACGGCTGTCGAACGATGCCGGATTGGTCACGCTCAACAGGAACAGCTCGCCCGGTTCAAGGCGACGGCAAAGCTGCAAGGATGGCAGCGGCCGGCCCAGCCGGTCGGCGGGCAGCACGGCGGCCACCGGCACGCCGTCGATGCGTGCCTGACCGGCGACGATGCAAACGTGTTGTGGCGCGACTGCGCCCACACGTTTGAGCAGCGGAACGTGTGCCGGCAGGTAGCCGCGCTGCGTAGCGAGCGTGGCAACATCCGGCGGCAATGTGGTCAGGACGACGCTGCCCACGGACAAGGGGCGTGGCAGCAAGCCGGTGTCGTGGCGCTGCGGATCGACGCGATACCAGCCGACCGGAACGCTGTTGGACGGGTTGTAGATCAGGCGCGGCAGCGGCTGCACGAAAGCCGCCCAGGCCAGCGCAGCGAGGCCGACGGCGGCGAAGCCGGTCAGCACGATGCGAGCGCGCAGGCGCGAGCGAGGAAGCGGCGCGGCTTTGGGTGTGCGTGCGGCGGTGGGATGGGCCGTCATGGCAGCGCCCTCCCGGCCAGCCAGGCGGCGTGCCGCTCGGCGGTGTATTCGGGCAGCGACAAATGCGCGGCGAGCCGGTTGGCGAGTGTGCGCCAGTACGCGGGCGACACGTCGATGGCAGCGATCCCCAGCGCCTCGATGCCGTCGATGCGTTCCAGCACGGCGCGCACACTGGCGTCACCTTCGGCATGCAGCAGAAGGCACGCGCCTGGCTGCACGCCGGGGATATGCTGCATGTCGTCCAGTGGCGTGGCGGCCTGCATCAGCATGAGCTGCCAGCGGATCGTGCCGTAGTCGTTGGCCTGCCAACGAACGCGGCAGAGGATTGCACCCGGCATGAACATGGCGCAACGCCGCCAGCGGTCGAGCTGGAGCGTCCGCACTGGTTCGCCGAAGCGCAGGTAGAGCTTGAAACGTGGTTCGATGTAGGCGAGCGATACGCGCGTCAACGGCGCGTTGCTAGCCTGTCTGGAAGGTGCTGTGCGCGCAGCCGTGGCCGCTATGGCGGCAGGTGCGGCAGCAGGCAATGAGGATGTGGTCATGGAGTGTTCTCCCTGCAGTGTTCTGGAAACTCGCGCTCCAGCAAACCGCGCAGCAGGTCGGCCACGGTCACGCCTTGCGTGAAGGCCGACACCTTGATGCGCGCCCGCATGGCGGGCGTGATGTCCAGGGTCAGGCGCGCGGTGTAGAGGTCGCCCTTGTTGAGCGCATCCGCGTCGCCCTGGCGAATCCAAGCCTCGGCGTGTGGATTGGCGGGCGGACGCGCGCCGATGCCGACCCGCTTGGCCGGGCGTTTGCTGTTGGGTGGGTTGCTGTTGTCGCTCATGACGGCCACCGCAGCAGCTCATCGACCAGCGCGGTGATTTCCTGCGCCGCCGCGCTATCGGGGGCTGTCTCCCGCGCCAATCGACCCGCAGCCACGCTGTCGGCAAAGACGATGCGCTGACACACCTCGCTGCGCAGCGCTGGCAACGGCTGTTCGGCCAAGGCTTGTCGTGCTTCGCGCCCGATTACCGTGGTGCTGACGCGCCGGTTGATGACGAAGGCCGCGCGTAGCGCAGGCCGGAACACCTGGGCCTCACGGATCAGCGCCACCATCTCGGCGCTGGCCCACAGGTCGTAGGGGCTGGGCTGTACCGGGATCAGCACCCGTTCGGCCGCCAGCAGCGCAGAACGCGCCAAGGCGGCAATCCTGGGTGGCCCGTCGATGATGACGTGATCGGCCCGTCTGGCGAGTTCTGGGGCCTCCTGGTGCAGTGTTTCGCGCGCCAGGCCCACAGCGCTGAATAGCCGGGGCAACCCCTGCTGGCTTCTGCGCTGCGTCCAGTCCAGTGAGGAACCCTGCGGGTCGGCATCCAGCAGGACGACGTGCTGGCCGCGCAAGGCCAGTTCCCCGGCGATGTGGGTGGCGAGCGTGGTCTTGCCGACACCGCCTTTCTGGTTGAGCAAGGCGACGATCATGGTGCGGCCCTCCAGCTTGGAAGGGCGGACTGTTTTTGCCGTGCCGAACGGGGTGATTTTTTCGGCTTTTCCTGGCGGGTTTTTCGGCCTGCGGCAGTTGTCCACCGCAATGCTGCTTCTCTACCAATAGTTAGAGAATTTAAGTTAGTAATGTTAGAGGGATCGCAAACCCGCGCCGTTACTGGCTTTTCGGCTTTTTCGTACTCCTGATAGCACGATAGGCGTACTCCTGATAGCACGACACCTCTTACTCCTGATAGCACGACCCCATTCACAGCTTGTCCCGCTGTTATCCCCGTGCCGTCTGCGGCACGGGCCGGAAGGTCAGCAATTCCATGTCGTCCTCGGGAATCCGCACGATGCCCAGCTCGTACCCCGGCAGCGATTGCCGGGCGACTAGCGCCCGCAGGTCGTAAGCGAAATCCGAAAACCGCGTGCTGCTGCCCGACTTGCGGTGCAGATGCCGGAAGTCGAACTGCCAGCCGCATTCCTGCCTTCCGCCATGCTTGCGCACCAGGCGGTACAGCCAGCGCTCGATGCCGCCCGTGAGACGGAAGTACGTCGGGTCGATGGTCAGCACCAGGGCGGTGTCCAGCACGCCCGTATAGAACCAGTCCGGCAGGATCAGCTCGATGCCCAGCGGTGTGCCGTTGGCATCGGCCAGCTCTTTCCACTCGTTTATCCACGAAAAGCGGTGCAAGCGCCTTCCCGTGGTTTCGCGGATGGACGTGGCCACCGTGGTCGATTGCAGCCTGTCGAGCGCGGCCTTGAGGCGCTGGTAGTCGCGCAGCGACTTGCCGCGCCCGATGAAGCGCAGGATCTCGTAGGGCGTGGCCTGCATCCGCCGAGAGGGCTGGATGCCCGCGTCTTTGGCTTCGACGATCTGGCTGGCCGCCCAGATCAGGATGTCGGCATCCCAGATGGTGGCGATGCCATGCTCCTGCGTGCCTTCCACGCGGATGGTGATGTTGCCGCTGCGGAAGTCGATCGGTGCGGTGCGCCGCGACTTCGCCAGCGAGAAGAACGGATAGGCCATCAAGTCCTGGGCATCGCGCGGTGCCATGTCCTCGCCCGGCAGAGCACGGAACAGGTCGAGCTGTTCGCGCTGCGGCAAGGCGTGCCCTGGTGGGCTGGACATGGCGATGGCCATCGACGATGCGCCGATCAGCGCGCACGGCTGTCAGCCGAGTGGTGCTCGGCATATTCGGGGTCGGAAGTGGTCTCGAAGCTGCGCGTTTCCGCCCAGGCATCGAGGTCGGCCACGGCGTACATGACGCGGCGACCGAACTTGCGAAACTTCGGGCCACCACCGATGACGCGCTGTTTCTCCAGCGTGCGCGGTGACAGGCGCAGGTAGTCGGCAGCCTCATCGTTGGTGAGATAGCGCTGGGGTTGTGCGGGTGTGGCAACGTGAGCGGCGGCAGCCCGCAAGGGAGTGGGTCGCATGGGATGTACCTCCATCAAGCCCGGCCACACAGCGCAGCCGGATGGAGGCAGTCTCAAGAAACTTGGGACTCTTGCTCAGGGACGTTCTGCAGGCGATGCGAAACGTCCCCCCTCATGCGAAGTGACAGCGGGAAGCTGTGCCAGACGGCGATAACCGCCGCGCATCAGCCCATCGCCCCGTCGCACCAGCCGCCGCACGCGGGCGCGCAGAGCGCTGTCGGCGTGCCAGTCGGCAGCAACGGCATCCACACCAAACAGCCCTTCGGCCACCTCCCGCAAGGACGCACCCGCCAAGGTCGCGTCCAGCGCCTGAAGCGTGTGCAGTTCCAGCAATGCGGACAGCGGCGGACGTGGCCGGACGGTCGCAGCAGGTACGGCACCGGCTGCCACGGCGATCTTGTTCAATTCGCTCGCCAGGGCCGCATAGCGTTCGCAAGGCGCGGCGCAGGCCCGGATGGCATAGGCATAAGCCATGCCATCGGCCAAGCCTGGCGCGAGCACGAAATGTAGGCAGCAGCCGGGCCAGCGCACCACCAACACCAGGCGCTTGCCGTCATGGATCAGGTGTTTGTGGCCCGGTAGCTTCCAGAACTCAAAGCACAGGGCGTCGGGCGGCGGATCGGCATCCGGGTAGAGCTGCACCACGGCATCGTGGTCGGGGAACCAGGCCGGGTGCGCGTCTCGCGCATCCAGCGTGGGATCTTCCAGCAGGCGCAGCCCCCAATGCCCGGCAGCATCCGGTTGGCGACGACGGCGCAGCCAGTCGTGACGATAGTCTGGATGACGGCGCAGGTACTCCCAGGCCAGCGCCGGGCCATCCAGGTGCAGAACGTAGAGATAGGCCGCCGTGGCATACCACGGCTCGGCACTGCGATCAGCCATGAGGCAACCTCCCTGTGCTGGGGGTGCGTCGCCACAGCGAAACGGCGTGCTACGAAGCCATCGTCAAAACGTCATGGGTGAAGCGTAAACTGGCAGTGTCAAGACCGATGAACTCCGATGCGTTGCTGAAATCGTCCGAGTGCGACGGCGGCAACGCTCTCCAATGGCATGCCGCGTCGGTCAGCTTGCCGCAGCCCGCGCCAGGCATCATGACCGTTTCGATCTGGCACGCACCGCTTCGGTGCAACACTGCCGATTCAGACCGAACGGGTCACAGACCAGACCGAAATAGACACAGTGCGCCACCGCTTCGCGGTGGCCCTCAATCGGTAATTGAACCGTTGTCTTCGGCCAGTTGCAGGTATTCCGACAACCGTCGCGCAGGCTGGAAATAGCGATCCCGCATCACCGGCTGCTGGCGCGGCCCGACGATGGCGGCCAGGTCGGATAGCTTCACCGTTCCCAATGCAGGCATGCCAATCCCCAAGTCGATCAGGCCGTGGGCGGTATCGCCATCGGCTGGGTCGAGCGAAGCCAGCAGCCAGGTGGCATGCGCATCTGGCGTGAACAGGCGTGCCACGGGCAGCGGGTCGGTGTCCTGCCCGGCAGCGCGGGCCTGGCCGTTGGCCAGCAGGCGCGTGCGCTCGTCGGCGGTGATGAGCGGAGTCATGGCTGTACGTCCAAGGACTTGCGGAGCAGCAGAGGCGCTTTCACGCCTTCCAACGAAAGCACCAATGCGCAATCCCACGTATCCGCAGAGACGTAGAGGCACGAAGGCACATGCACGAAAGTCAGGAAAGACACGGATCAGGCTCTCCGCTTTTGAAGAAAGCCGCCGATGCGGGTTTCAGTAAAAGCACAAGCAGACAAAATGAACACTATAGATTGTAGCCCTATAGGGCGCAACAGGTTGTCATTCTGGATTTTGGGGGAAGTTCAGAATGACAGCGTTCAAGCCATCGTTGCCCGATGCACTGCGGCGGATCAGAAAGGCGCGTGGTCTGAGCCAAGAGGCGTTCTCGGATGTATCTAGCCGCACCTACATGAGTGCGCTGGAGCGCGACCTCAAAAGCCCGACGCTGAACAAGCTGGCCGAACTGTGCGAAGTCATGGAGATTCATCCGCTCACATTGCTGACGCTGGCATATGCAGGACGCGACCAGCTCAACGCCGATAAGCTCCTTGCTCAAGTCCAGCGGGAACTGAACGAAATCGTTGCAGCATCGAAAATAGAGAACCCATGATCGCGGCCTAGCTGGCCGTTAAAACACCAGATGACCATACCAACACATTGCGGCATGCCGCCTCTTCATCTGAACATTGAAGGTCTTCGCTCGCATGCCATGCTTGTAAGCATATTTATTTCCGAGCCAGATGTTTCAGTCGAAAAAAGAAAGTGGCGCTCTTGGTTGGTTCATTGTCTTGTCAAGACGGCCCGTCACTACAACGATGCGCGGTTGTTAATACTTGCGCAGATAAGCGAAGGTCAACGATCTTCTGCCGAGATGGCAAAAGGCCGACTTTTGCCTGTGTTCGACTTCGCATTTGCTATGGAAGACTGCATCACATCGCTTGAAAAAGCGATAGCGTGCATCCGGGCTTTGTCAAAAAAGGGGGAAATGCCATCGGCATTTGTTCTCGCGCTAGATAACGAACGGCAATCCCTAAATGATTTTCGCAGGCAACAGGAACACATGCACTCTCAGATCGCCGCAGGCCAAACCGGCGATGGCCCGATCCTCGTGACGCTATCGGACGATGGTGATAGCATGAAACTCCGCAGTCTTACTATGTCGTTCGTTGCTCTGTTTACATTGATCGACGCTATCTACCGTGATGTAGCGAGCCTCTTTCCTGCGCACGATATTCAGTCTCCCCCATCGCCGGGAGGTGTGCCTCAAATCTCAATGTCCATGACAATTGAGGTTGTCCAGGGTGAATCCAAACTGCCGGACATTCCATCATAGGAAAGCCCCGCCGCAGTGGACGGGGCTTCATGGCTCCGTCAGGCCACCTTTGGCTTGCTGCGCGACCAGATCAGGTCGTGCGTGCCGTCCTCGCCTTCGATCAGGCGGGCATAGACCGTCGCCGGGAACGAAGGATCGTCGAGGGTCACGGAGATGTAGGCCCGCCCGGCCTCGCTGGTTTTCTTCCATGCCGCGCCGATGTCGTGGCCTGCCGCCTGCACGCGAAAGTCGGGGGCCTTCTCATTGTCGCCCTTGTCGTTGGGAACCAGCTTGACGTTGAGGGTCAGGGTGCGGAGCTGGCCGGTGAAGCCGTCTTTCTCTGCGGTGAAGGTGTCGATGTTAGCCATGATGATTTCTCCTTTCGGGTTGAACAAGGTCGCGCCAGTGCGTCCTTGTTGTGATCCGTCCGGCGGGGGATGGACTGGTCGCACCGCGCAGCGGTCGCAACAACGTGGAGAACCTGGAAGCGAAAAGAATTTGTCCCGCGAGGAATGCGTGCAGCGCAGGAGAAATTGTTTTCGCTGCAAGGTTGCGGCCATGAAGCCCAAGGCGCAGCCGCGCCACCGCCAGGATTCACGACAAGCCAAGGACGCAGGGGCCGCCCGCTCCCGAATGGAGACATGGCCGACACGGCATCCCCGCATGACAGCTTCACCGGCTTGCGCCCTGACGCGGCTAGGTCAATGCCCCAGCAGCAAGGTAAGAGCGCTCCTGCCACAACTCGCGGCCACATGCTTGATGCGTGACGTGGAATCTCCACATCGAGGTCAGGTGGTGTATCGGAACCATCCTCCGTGGCATATAGGCAACGAACCGCCAGCGCCTAGGGCGGCACCCTTTCGCGCAACTTGCCACGGTCAACCGAGACTACACAAACACATCGCACCTATTTTTCTCAGTAAACTGGATGGAATCCAATATTTTTGCAAAGCACCCTTCAAAAAACCAATAACCCGACAAATTCGAATGAAAAGAAAATACATTACAGAGTTCGCAATTGGCTATATGAATAGCTATACATCAATGGTCACAGCGCACCAATTATTAAAGGGCGGAACATTAAAGGATGATGACAGGGAGAATCTTTCGAAGTGCCACATATACATAATTGCAGCCAGGCCATCACCATATTTCGACCCAGATTCTATAGTCCACAAAGATAACAAGCTGTCTGGGGTGATTTGCTACAAGATTGATGGAGAAGAGAAGCGGGTTGAATTTGATGAATATCCTTGGGAGCTGGAGGATGATGCGGTTTCTCTTGAATGCAAATACCCGTTCAAAGAAATTAATAGCATTAATCCAGAAGGAAAAGAGGTCACCTATCTTCCCGCAAGCTTTCTTGCGACCGCCCATTCCAATTGCTATCCAAACAATCCGAGCGATCTGAATAAATATGAAGTTCTATATGTGGGGCAGGCACTGGGAGACCAGGGAAACAGATCTGCGCTAGATAGACTAAGAAGCCATTCAACACTTCAAAAGATATTGGCAATGACGAATTACGATTATCCTGACAAAGAAATCATGATATTCATGTACCAATTTGATCATGCCCAAATGCTGACATCAATGGATGGCATGGCAAAGGATGCAGATAAATCAGATAGAAATGAATCCAGGCTTATGCACGCAATGCAAAACCCTCCCGAAAAGAAACAGAAAATCGGCATGATCGAGGCAGGACTGATTCGCTACTTCAAGCCTCATTACAATGAGATTTTTAAAATCAAATTCCCATCTGTAAAACATAAAGTCCTCAAGTCATGCTACTCCCTAGATATCAGTGGCCTTGCAATTGAGTTAAACTCAAGTGATCTTAATTATTTCTTCTATTCCGAGTCAACTCCACTAAAGAGCCACCATATTGCTCAGATTGATTTGGTTTCATCGCAAAATAGAATGTCATTTTTTTCGGCAACGGCGTTCCCAAACAATCCTGAAGTCATTAAATAGGTTCGTGCTGGGCCATGCAGAAAAGAACTCAAATGCATCCAATCTTCTGCAATAAAGAGTAAATTTTTGGCTCACCATTTAAAAATGAGGAGCCTTTCTTCGCAGAGACTTAATCTGTAGAGATTATTATTTGCTTTTTCTGCAGAAGCGCTCTCTTTTGAGAGTCTTGCGCTGTTGTTCGCACTAAATAGACCGCACCTTTGAAGATAGCAGGCATCCAGCCAGTGCCATCGGCCAGCCGTTCGGCCTCGCTGGCAATGTCGCCTTTTTTCAACTTCGCCAGCCGGGTGACGTGCTCCGGTGCGAACTCGCCCACGGCTTCCAGAATCGCGGCCTTCGGCACATGCTGGAAATAGCCGTCTGCGGTGGGTTGCCACCATGCCGCCATATCCAGCGCCACGGCCTGCGCTAGTTCGGCACCCGGCTGGTGCTGCGTGGCGCGGGGCGTCACCACATCGACCGTGGATGCCACGCATACGGCCAGCAGGCGCACCAGTTCATCCTGCGGCTTCGCCAGCAGTGCGGCAAACAGTTCGGCGCTGTCCTCCGGCAAGGCTTCACCTGCCACCTGTTGCAGTTCACGCAGTGCCACAGCGGCGGGCGATTCCGGCCAATCCGGGGTCATGCCTGCCAGCCGATCTTGCTGGGTCAGCTTCACGCCCAGCGACAGATCGTGGCCGTAGTGGCTGCCTTGCAAGACAGTCTGCACCATGCCATGCACCAGTGCGGCCAGCGCCACCTGCGGATGCCGGGCCACTTCGATTTGCAGCGCGGCGGTACGGTGGGCACTCAAGCGTTGCGCCAGCCGGTCGGACATGGCAGCGGGCTTGGGTGCTTCGTCGGTTTCCTCGCCAGCATCATCGTTCCCGGCATCGCCCTCGCTACCGAAACCTTGCCGCAGCCGTTCAAGCGTGCGCAGTGCCTTGGCCTCGGCTTCGCGCAGCAGGCCACGATGAATCACGACCTCGCCGTTGCGGTCAATGGTGACGATGGCACCGGCGGCAGCTTTGACGGCTTCCCCGTAGTCCTGCAAGCCATCTTCCAGCGTCTGCAACTGTTCGCCCAGGTGTTCGCCTTCCTCCTGCAAGGCGTCGGCCTTTTCTTCATCGTCGGCGTTCAAGGCGGCATCCACGGCCTCGGCCAGCGCCTGCATCTTGGTTTGCAGTTTCTCGATGCGTTGGGCTTCGCGCTTGTTCGGGTTACGGCGCTGCCTCGGGGCGCGCTGGAAGGCTTGCAGGTCGGCATGGGTCGCGCCGGGGGTGGCATCCACCCATGCCCAGCCTTCGGCCTTCACCTCGGCGGCAAGGCTGACCAGCTTGTCCTGCGCCAGCCGTTCCAACAGCGTGGCATCGGTCAGATACACGCCGCTATCGGCTTCCGCGAACAGATCGCGGCGGGTGCCACCGCCTGCGGCCTCGTAAGCATCCAGCCCAACGAAACGCACCAGCGGATGCCGGTGGGCATCAATCTCGCGCTCGGTCAGGCGGTCGCGCAGGTTATGCGGGCTGCGCTGCCATGTCGGCGCATCGTAGAACGCGGCTTCCTGTGCGGCGTGATCGTCGGTGATGGCAAGGGCCATCAACTGGTCAAGGCTCACGGCCTCGGCGCGGTAGTCTTCCAGCAGGCGCGGCGACACGTTGGCGAGTTTCAGGCGGCGCTGCACCACCAGCGGCGTGACGCTGAAATCTGCGGCAATGTCCTCGATGGGGCGGCCTTCGGCCACCAACGCGGCAAATGCCTCGAACTGGTCGGCGGGGTGCATGGCTTCGCGCTGCACGTTCTCGGTCAGGCTGGCGGTGCGGGCGGTGCCATCGGCCACCAGCAGGCAAGGCACCTCCCATTCCTTGCTGATGCGGTGCTTTTTCGCCAGCAGCTTCAAGGCTGCGAGGCGACGACCTCCGGCCACGACTTCATAACGCTCGCCGTCAGCGGTGGCGGTGACGATCAGGTTTTGCAGCAGGCCGACACGCTGGATGCTGGCGGCGAGTTCAGGAATCGACATGCGCGGGGTCTTGCGCACGTTGCGGCCCGTGGGGCGCGATACCAGCCGCGACAGCGGCACCAGAATCAGATTCTTGCTCGGGTCGGCGGCTTCCAGCAGCACGGCAGGCGCGGCACTGGCCGTGGCGTGGATGGCTTGGGCTTCGGTGTGGTTGATGGCGTTCATGGTGAAAACTCCTTGCGATGATGGAATACAGCAGCGAATGACGCGGCAAGGGTTGCTGCCTGCCCCTGCCGCGCAGGGAAATCAGGCTTTCAACTGGCGCAGGCCATCGGCCAGCAGCCACAGAGCGCGATTGAGGCGAATATCGGAATCAATGCCCTGCACCGGGCGGGTCTGCTGACGGCGTCCGTTGGCGCTGCGCCCGTGCAAACCGCCTTTGGTCAGGTTCTCTTGGGTGCGGTTGAACACGCTCCACAAGTCCGGGCGGTGGTCGTCGAACCGGCGCGGCATCAGGATTTGCGACTCGGTGATGGGTGCGGGCTTGTCCGGGTCGTCGTACTTGAGCGACAGCGCGGCGCGGGCGAACACTTCGGCCTCGCCTTCGTCCAGCGTGATGGCCTGCATGGATTCGCGGGATTCCAGCGCACGGTCGAAGCCATGCAGCACCTGATAGGCACCTTCGATCACTTGCCCGGCCACGTCGCCCTTATGCGGCACGCGCACATCGGCCACGGTATCGCCGCACACCAGCCCATTGCTGCATACGAAACGGAACATGCCGGCCAGCATCTGGTAGCTGCTGGTGCCATCGTGCGAGTTCAACAGGATGATTTCGTTGGCTTCGCCTCGGGCGTTGATCTGGCTGGCATGGCGCAGCCGGATCATGTGCTTGGTGTAGTCGCGCCGGTCTTCGTGGCGGGTGCGGGTCTGCGTCACCATGAAGGGCTGAAACCCTTCCTTGCGCAGTTCGGTCAGCACCGTGGCGGTGGGGATATAGGCGTAACGCTGGGAGCGACTTTCGTGGGGCGCTTCCGCAAAAATGGATGGGGCCACGCGGTGAATCTGGTCATCGGACAGCGGGGAATCGCTGCGCAGTACCGGGGAACGGGAAGCGAAACGGGATGCAAGCATGGTCTTTCTCCTGACGAAAAGGGTTTGCTGTTCAAACCGCACACCGGATTCCTAGATTCGGAGCCCAGCCTTTCGGCTGTTCGGTGCGGTTGGCACGAGGAACCCGGTTGGCCCTGTTGCCACCGTCTTTCCTGAGTTCATCGCCCGCGACGGTCAGGAGCCCACGGACGTGGGCCGTCAAGGAGAAAAGCGTCAGGGTGGTGCGGCCCGCAGGCGCAGCCGAGGACACGGCCTGGCGCGCCTTGATGGCACGCGGCCACGGGCTACAGTCGCGAGCAAGGTGATGGAGTCAGGAGAGACGGCTGGACATGGCAACGGCCGCCGTGATGTGCAGACCGCACGCAAGCGAAGCGCGCAGGCCCGAAGCTGGAAGCCGGGCCGTAGGCGTCAGCCGAGCGAAGCGAGGGAACGATGGAAGCCCGAAGGGGCGAGACGCCGCAGGCGGCTCGATGCGCAGCACGACAGCGCGACCGGCCATGTTTCTTGGCCGGGGACGCCCGGATTTCAAAGCTCGATGCACAAGCTCATTCGCCAAGCATCGGGAAGCAGAGCCAGTTGTGCCGGTGATTGCTTCGGTCTGGCCGATCCCGCGTAGCCGGTTCGGCGGTCTTTGAGGGGCGCTAAGCATCGCGCGGCGGGGGTGGCCCGCAGGGCTTTCCCCTGGAGGCAAGCGCAGCGCCCCGTCAGGGGCGCGAAGGCATCACGCCGAGTCGTCAGGACACAGGCTGGATTCCGCAACCGGCATCCACGGCGAAGTCGAGTTCAGGTAGTAGCGCCTACCACGCGCATACAACCCCGAAGGCTCGGTGGGCTGGTAGAACCCGGTGACGCGGCGCCAGAACTGCACACCAAACTCGTTGGTGTAGATCACCGCGTCGCCGATCTTGAAGCACAGCGGCTGCCCGTTCTCCGGCGCGAACGGTTTGAGCGCATCGTGCTGCGCCGTGATTTCGATGATCTAGTCGTGATGGCTACTCATGGCATGGATCTCCTGCAAAGGTTGAGAAAGCACAAGGAGCGCCTTGCGGCGCTCCCAGGGCCGAGTCAGACAGCGATCCGCCCGGCCAGCCGCGCATCGCGTGCGTAGGCGCTCAACCGCTTCTCGGCGCGGAAAGACAGGTCGCGCTCGATCGGCAAGCCCAGCCCGCCGCGCACCGTCGCCAGCTCGCCCAGGCTGACCCAGCCGATTTCCGGCATCCCCAGGCCCAGGTCGCAAAGACCAAAGGCGTGGTCGTGGTCGTCGGGATCAATCTCGGTTAGCAGCCAGGTCGCGCCGCTATCCGGCGTGAACAGCTTGACCACGGGCGCCGGATCGAAGTCCGGGTTCTCCAGCGATTCGCGGCCGTTGGCCAGCAGCACGATGCGCTGCTCGTCAGTGATGAGTGCGTTGTTCATGGTGAACTCCTGAAGGGTTGCCGGGCGGAATTGCCCGACCCTTCCGTGGCACGGCGCAGCGCAAGCAGTCAGGGGTCAACGACGGCCGCCAGGACGCAAGCGCCATCGGCGCGCAGCCCTTGACGGCGAGCACGCCGTGGCACGATGAAGGGAACAGCAAGACCGCCTCCCTTGCACCTCCATATGCGTCGGTTTTAGGCGAGCAGAGCACCCAGGTCGGAGGCGCCAGGGGGCATAGCCGGATGGCCGTGATTCGACACGAAGCGCGGGACACAGCCCGCGAACCCGACGGCGGCACGCCGGGGCGCTACGAGGTTCTGTTTGCTGGTTTCTTGCGCAATGATTCAATAAATGTTGTATTATCGAACTATGAACGAAGATCAAGCTGTTTCCGCCCTCGGCGCCCTGGCCCACACCCAACGCCTGCGCGTGTTCCGCGCCCTGGTCGTCGCAGGCCCCGAGGGGCTGACGCCCAGCGTCTTGGCCGACCAGCTCGACGTGGCCCGCAACTCTCTGTCCTTCCATCTGAAGGAGCTGGCTCACGCTGGCCTCGTCACCATCGAACAGCAAGGGCGCAACCTGATCTATCGCGCTGACTTCGCGCAGATGAACAGTCTGCTTGGCTACATGACCGAGCACTGCTGCCAGGGCGGCGTATGCGAAGTCACTGAATCTCCCTCCACCTGTGCCTCCTGCTGAAAGGAACTCTCCATGAAGCGCTTCCACGTCCACCTGCACGTCGATGACTTGAACCGCAGCATCGGCTTCTATTCCCAACTATTCGCGGCGCAGCCTGCGCGCGTCGAAGGCGACTACGCGAAGTGGATGCTCGAAGACCCGCCGGTCAACTTCGCCATCTCCACGCGCGGCAGCGAGCCGGGCATCGACCACCTGGGTATCCAGACCGACGACGCCGAGGAACTGGCCGCCCTGAAACTCCGCGCACAAGCCGCCGACATGGCGTTGCTCGACGAAGGCACGACCACCTGCTGCTACGCACGCAGCGAGAAGCATTGGGTCACCGACCCGCAGGGTATTGCCTGGGAGCACTTCCACACGTTAGGCAGCATCCCGGTCTTCCATGAAGCGGCTTCAGTCACGACACCGATCACCGCACCGGCTTGCTGCACAGCAAGCCCCCGTTCTTCCTGCTGTTGAGAAAGCACACCATGACCACAGAGGCCGCATACAACGCACTGTTCATCTGCACGGGCAATTCCGCACGTTCCATCCTCGCCGAAGGCATCCTCAACAAACTGGGCCAAGGGCGCTTTCGGGCGTACTCGGCAGGTAGCCAGCCCAAGGGCGAAGTGCATCCGCTGGCGCTCGCCACGCTGGAGCGGCTGCACATGCCAACGACTGGCTACCGCAGCAAAAGCTGGGATGAGTTCGTAGCGCCGGGGGCGCCGGTGTTCGACTTCATTTTTACCGTCTGCGACAACGCCGCCGGCGAGGCTTGCCCGTTTTGGCCGGGCAAGCCGGTATCGGCTCACTGGGGCGTGCCCGATCCGGCAGCCGTCGAAGGTAGCGAAGAACAACGACTCAAAGCGTTCAAGGATGCCGCGCTGATTTTGCGCCGCCGCATCGAGCTGTTTCTCTCGCTGCCACTGCAACGCCTGGACGCCATGTCGCTGCAACGCGAGTTGCGAAACATCGGCCAAGAGTGAAGAGCGTCACTTCATCAACAACCAATTTGAAAGGACACCCCATGCCAAGCATCCAGATTTTCGACCCGGCGCTATGTTGTAGCACCGGCGTATGTGGCGTTGAAGTGGATCAAAACTTGGTGAACTTCGCCGCCGATGTGGATTGGGCCAAGCAACACGGTGCTCAGGTCGAACGCTTCAACCTGGCACAGCAACCCCTCGCTTTCGCCGAAAACCCGACAGTGAAAGGCTTTTTACAACGCTCGGGCCAAGAGGCGCTGCCCCTGGTTCTGGTCGATGGTGAGGTGGCCTTGGCCGGTCGCTACCCCAGCCGAAGCGAATTGACCCGCTGGGCTGGCATCGAGGCGCCCGAAGCCTCGCCAGCCCAAAACGCCTGCTGCTCTGGCGGCCGCTGCTGCTGAACAAGGAGATCCCATGCACTTCCTGACCCAGCCGCCTCGCTTCCTGTTTTTCACCGGCAAAGGGGGCGTCGGCAAGACCTCCATCGCCTGCGCAACGGCCGTGCAACTGGCGACCCAGGGCAAGCGTGTGCTGCTCGTCAGTACCGACCCGGCTTCCAACGTGGGGCAGGTTTTCGGCGAACGCATCGGAAACCACATCACGATGATTGCCGCCGTGCCGAATCTATGGGCACTGGAAATCGACCCGCAGGCAGCCGCGCAAGCGTACCGTGACCGCATAGTCGGCCCAGTGCGAGGCGTGTTGCCCGATGCGGTAGTGGATGGCATCGAAGAATCCCTGTCGGGTGCCTGCACCACGGAAATCGCCGCCTTCGATGAGTTCACGGCCCTGCTGACCGATGCGGCGCTGACGCAGGATTACGCGCACATCATTTTCGACACAGCCCCTACCGGCCACACCATCCGCCTGCTGCAACTGCCGGGCGCATGGAGTGGCTTTCTGGAAGCAGGCAAAGGCGATGCGTCGTGCCTGGGGCCGCTGGCGGGCCTGGAAAAACAGCGCAGTCAGTACAAGGCTGCGGTAGAGGCGTTGGCCGATCCCTTGCGCACTCGTCTAGTGCTGGTTGCCCGTGCGCAGCGCCCCACGCTGCGCGAGGCGGCCCGCACCCATGAAGAACTGGCCGCTATCGGCCTGTCACAGCAACACCTGGTCATCAACGGCGTATTTCCTGCCAGCGAGGCCGAAACCGATACGCTTGCCGCTGCCATCTACGAAAAAGAGCAGGCTACGCTGGCCGCCATTCCGTCTGTCCTCCAGGCGTTGCCTCGGGATCAGATCGCGCTCAAGCCGTTCAACCTCGTGGGCCTCGACGCTCTGCGCCATCTGCTGGTCGATACCGACGCCACATATGGCGCCGATGCCATCGAGCTGCCCGACCAGATCAATGCGCCGGACTTATCCGCCCTGGTCGATGAAGTCGCTGCCGATGGGCACGGTCTGGTCATGGTGATGGGCAAAGGCGGCGTGGGCAAGACCACGCTGGCCGCTGCCATTGCCGTGGAGCTGGCGGGCCGGGGCCTGCCCGTGCATCTGACCACCTCCGACCCGGCTGCGCATCTGGCCGACACGCTGGAAGGTTCGCTTCCCAATCTGGCTCTCAGCCGCATCGACCCCCAGGAAGCCACGGCACGCTATCGCCAGCATGTGATGGACACCAAGGGCGCGCAGCTCGATGCCGAAGGCCGCGCCTTGCTGGAAGAAGACCTGCGCTCGCCCTGCACCGAGGAAATCGCGGTGTTCCAGGCATTCTCCCGTGCCATCCGCGAAGGGGGCAGAAAGTTCGTGGTGATGGACACCGCGCCCACAGGCCACACCTTGCTGCTGCTCGACGCCACCGGCGCATACCACCGCGACATCGCCCGGCAGATGGGTGAGACGGGCGTTCATTTCACGACGCCGATGATGCAGTTGCAAGATCCGAAGCAGACCAAGGTGCTCATTGTCACCCTGGCCGAAACCACGCCCGTGCTGGAAGCGGCCAACCTGCAAGACGACCTGCGCCGCGCGGGCATCGAGCCGTGGGCCTGGATCGTTAACAACAGCGTGGCGGCCGCACATCCGCATTCCCCGCTGCTGCGCCAGCGTGCACGCAACGAGTTGCGGGAAATCGACGCCGTGGCCACACAACATGCCCGACGCCATGCTGTCGTGCCGCTTCTGACCGAAGAGCCGGTGGGAGTGGAGCGTCTGCGGGCTTTGGCAAACAGGAAAACCTCATGAATCACGACAGCCCCCAAAGCGGGCATTCGATGCTGAACACGCCATCGCGCCTGTCCTTCCTAGATCGCTATCTCACCGTCTGGATTTTCGCCGCGATGGCGCTGGGTGTTGCATTGGGTACGTTCTTCGACGGTTTGCCCGATGCGCTCAATGCGCTCTCGATCGGCACGACCAACGTCCCGATCGCCATCGGCCTGATCCTGATGATGTACCCGCCGCTGGCCAAGGTGCGCTACGAGACGCTACACGAGGTCTTCGCCGACCGGCGCGTGCTGTTGCTGTCACTGGTGCAAAACTGGATCATCGGGCCGGTGCTGATGTTCGTGCTGGCGGTGATTTTCCTACGCGACCAGCCGGAATACATGACCGGCCTGATCCTGATTGGACTGGCACGCTGCATCGCTATGGTGCTTGTGTGGAACCAGTTGGCGCGTGGTGATAACCAGTATGTCGCGGGCCTGGTCGCCTTCAATTCGATCTTCCAGATCCTGTTCTTCTCGACCTATGCCTGGTTCTTCCTGTCGGTGCTGCCGCCTGTGTTCGGCCTGCAAGGCAGCGTCATTGACGTGGGCTTTTGGACGATCACCGAGGCGGTACTGATTTACCTGGGCATCCCGTTCCTGGCCGGCTACCTGACCCGGCGCTCGCTGATTCGACGCAAGGGCCAGGACTGGTACGAGCGTGCATTCCTGCCGCGGATCAGTCCCATCACGCTGGCGGCGCTACTGTTCACCATCGTGGCCATGTTTAGCCTCAAAGGTGCCGACGTGGTGCGCCTGCCGATGGACGCGCTAAAGATTGCCGTGCCGCTGACACTCTACTTCGTGATCCAGTTCCTCATCAGTTTCTTTATGGGCCGGCTGATCCAGGCCGACTACCCACGCACCACCGCCATCGCCTTCACTGCCGCAGGCAACAACTTCGAGCTGGCCATCGCCGTGGCTATTGCGTCGTTCGGCCTGGCTTCGCCTGTCGCCTTCACCACGGTGATCGGGCCGCTGGTGGAAGTGCCGGTGCTCATCCTGCTGGTGCATGTCGCCTTGCGGTTGGGCCGCCGGTGGCGGCTCAAGGGCGCCAGCATGTATTCCGCCAACCCCACGAATCCCTGAACCGAGGCAATGGCATGAGCCAGATCACCATCTATCACAACCCCGACTGCGGTACGTCGCGCAACGTGCTGGGCTTGATTCGCAACAGCGGCGAAGAGCCGACCATCATCGAATACTTGAAAACACCGCCCGACCGCGAGACGCTGAAAACGCTGATCGCTGCGATGGGTGTGCCAGTGCGTGCGGTGCTGCGCGAGAAAGGCACACCTTATGCGGAATTGGGCCTGGATGATTCCAAATGGAGCGACGAACATTTAATCGACTTCATGCTCCAGCACCCCATCCTCATCAACCGCCCCATCGTGGTCTCGCCGCTGGGCGCACTGCTGTGCAGACCTTCGGAAGCGGTGCTGGACATCCTGCCCCAGCCGCAGCGCGGTGCATTCAGCAAGGAAGACGGCGAAGCCGTCGTGAATGCGGAAGGCCGCCGTGTCTGAATCCAGAATCGACCTACCCAATATCGACACCGCGCTGTTCCAGCAACCCGATGCCCAGCGGTTAATGGCACCCGAGCGTGCCACCCACGCGCCGCGCTTCCTGCTGCTCTATGGCTCGCTGCGCGAACGCTCGTTCAGCCGCCTGGCTGCTGAAGAAGCGGCACACATCCTGAGCGCGCTCGGCGGCGAGACACGGATGTTCAACCCCTCGGGCCTGCCGTTGGTGGATGACGCGCCTCACGATCACCCAAAGGTCAGGGAACTGCACGAACTGGTGCAATGGGCCGAAAGCATGGTGTGGAGTTCGCCCGAGCGCCACGGTGCCATGACCGGCTTGATGAAGACCCAAATAGACTGGATTCCTCTGTCGGTCGGCGCGGTGCGCCCGACACAGGGCAAGACGTTGGCGGTGATGCAGGTGTCGGGTGGATCGCAGTCCTTCAACGCCGTTAACCAAATGCGCGTGTTGGGCCGCTGGATGCGGATGCTGACCGTCCCAAACCAGTCTTCGGTCGCCAAGGCATAC
Source organism: Cupriavidus sp. WS (assembly GCF_000395345.1). Lineage (NCBI taxonomy): Bacteria > Pseudomonadati > Pseudomonadota > Betaproteobacteria > Burkholderiales > Burkholderiaceae > Cupriavidus > Cupriavidus sp. WS. The sequence continues at coordinate 43,367 of NZ_AQPL01000166.1, forward strand.
CAGGAGTTCGATGAAGCGGGACGCATGAAGCCCTCGGCCTATTACGACCGCATCGTGGATGTGATGGAAGAGCTGATGAAGTTCACGCTGCTCACGCGCGACGTGGCGCCATATCTGGTAGATCGCTACAGCGAACGCAAGGAAAGCGCCGAAGCCCTGAGCCGGCGCGTCAATCAAGCAGCGATCTGAGAGCCGCCATCGCAGCAAAATGGGGGCCGAAGCCCCCTCGGTCAAATCAGACCGCGTTCGGCGAAGGATATGGTGCTGCCACCCGCCACGATGATGTGATCCAGCGTGCGGACATCCACCAGCGCCAGCGCCTCCCTGAGCCGCTGGGTCAGTACCTTGTCGGCGCCGCTCGGTTCGGGGTTGCCGCTCGGATGGTTGTGCGAAACGATGACCGCTGCCGCATTGAGCCGCAGCGCCTCCTTGACCAGCTCGCGTGGATACACCGATGCACTGTCGATGGTGCCTCGGAAAAGCTCGCTGTATTCGATCAGGCGATGCTGCGTATCCAAGAACAGCACAGCGAAGACTTCATGCTCGAAACCAGCCAACTTGGCGCTCAGGTACTCCTTGACCGCCACCGGCGAACTGAACGACGCACCGCGCTGCATCTTGTACTCGATGGCCTGGCGCGCGGCCTCCAGAATTTGGTCGGCCGTCGCCAGCAGGTAGCGGCCCTGTGCATCGCGCACCATCAGCGAGGCATCGAACGAGGAAAAGGACAGTTGCGACATGATCGTGCTCCGGTTGCTCGGGCGGAATTGCCCGGAACCGTGGCCAGCACGGCGCAGCGCAAGCAGTCAGGGGTCGCAGACGGCCGCCAGGACGCAAGCGTGCATGGCACGCGCCGCCCTTGACGGCGAGAACGCCGTGATACGGTGAAGGGAACAGCAAGACCGCCCACACCCCGCCCACTGCACACTGTCGTCTTTTGGGCAAGCGAAGCACGCAGGCCCGGCAGGGCCGGAGGCGGCAGGGGCCAAAGCCGGATGGCCGCGATTCGGCACGAAGCGCGGGGCGCAGCCCGCGAACCCGACGGCGGCACGCCGGGACGCCCGACTGCTTGGGGCAGGGCTACTCGTTGTCGGTC